>CADCOX010000269.1 GCA_902803195.1 uncultured Bacteroidales bacterium | reverse complement strand
GTGTCGCCGGTACTGGCATCGAGCACCGTCAGTTGTCCATTGCCCTCGAGCGGCAGACGATTGAGACGATGGCGACGGCCATACCAACCTGCTGTCTTCGACAACTGGTCCACTGCGATATGCTGTGTCCGGTTAGTGCCTGAGAAGATATAGTCGATGCGAAGCGTTGAATCGGTGAACACGCGGTCGAAATCGACTTCACGCGCTGCGCCAATCGCACACACACACGCCAGTACGATCACAAGAAACGACCGGTGGACGACCAAAGAAAGGGGGTGAGCTTTCATAACATGGAGAGTAAAGAGTTATCAAGACTTTGCTGAGCTGCAGAAAGCGCTTCAAAGGCAAGCACGAAAGTTTAGCAAACGGGGATGATGCTCAGACAAGCTATCACTTAACCGTAATCTGCCCTCGCACGGACACCTCGTCGAAGAGTGTGCTGCCGATGTAGACGCTGAATGAGGCGCGCATGATCACAGGATAATTGCCAGGCATTGTATTGCGAGGCAGGAGGAATTTCACGCGAGGATCGCGCTTGCCATAGCCGTCGTAGTTGTCCTCCACCTTTAGGATAGTATCCTTGGCAGCTCCGTTTTGGTCAAGGCAGATGGATTGGATAGTCCATGTGTAGGTTGTGCTGGCGATGCCATTCCCCTTTGCCTGATGAACACAAATGAGTTCCAAGCTATCACCGGGGATAGCAGGCGAAGGATTGGACTGAATCGCGCCGAATTGTGGACGGATGTACTCGCTCTTCTCATCATCGCATGCAACGAAAGCAGCGATTGAAAAGAATGAGCATAACATAAAAGCAATCAGTTTCTTATTCATCTTATGTTAAAGTTTTGTTTTAATGCTTGATATAGACGTTGAACGGGCAGACCGACAACATTGAAGAATGAACCTTCAATGCGTTCCACTCCCACGTATCCAATCCACTCCTGTACGCCATACGCGCCTGCTTTGTCGAGAGGATGGTAGTGGCTGATGTAGTAGTCGATTTCGTCGTCGGTGAGTGGACAAAAGGTGACATCCGAACGGCAGGAGAAAGCCACTTGCTTAGCCCTTGTCGTCAGGCACACGCCCGTGAACACTTGGTGTGTCTGCCCCGACAATTCGTGCAGCATGCGACGAGCGTCGGCTTCGTCTGCGGGTTTCTCCAGTACTTCACCATCGAGCCAGACGATGGTATCTGCTGTGATGAGCAATTCGTCGTCGGCGAGACTGTTGACGTAGGCATTGGCCTTTTCCTTGCTGATGAACAAAGGGATGTCACCGCCCTGCAGTTCTTCGGGATAGCTCTCGTCGATGCCCGGCAACACGCGCACCTCGAAATCCATGCCAAGACCTCCCAACAACTCACGCCGTCGCGGAGAATTACTTGCGAGTATCAGTTTATATTTTCCTTCTAACATTTCGTCATTACTTTATTCGTCATTCATCATTCGTCATTCTGCCATTCCGTCTACCATCCGAACGCCTTCTTGTCGGCCATCCAAAGACTTTGTGCTTTCAGCACCTGTTCAATGATATCACGGCAACAGCCATAACCGCCTTTCAAATGGCTGACATAGACAGAGATGGCCTTAATCTCGGGGGCTGCATCGGCGGGACAGACGGGACAGCCTACGCGCGTCATTATCTCGTAGTCGGGGATGTCGTCGCCCATATAGATGACCTCGTCGTCAGTGAATCCATATTTGGCCTTCAGCTGCTCATAGGTCTCAATCTTCACTGAACAGGCAAGGAAGACGTCCTCGATACCCAGCAATTCGTAACGACGACGTATAGCCTCAGGCCGGGCACCGGTGATAATGGCCACGTGCAAGCCGCTCATCTGTGCCAAGCGAAGGGCATAGCCGTCTTTGATGTTCACCGTACGCATCGGCTCGCCATCAGAACCCTGCGAAACCGTCTCTGCGCTCAGCACACCATCGACGTCGAACAACAACGCCCGTATCTTCTTCAAATCATAATTGATCATATAGTTCAACTTTTCGACTTTTCAATAATGCTCTCTGAAAGCAACGAATAGATGCGTTGTAGGTCAGGCCTGTCAGCAAGCATCGCCTTCTGCATGCCCATAACATTCTCATCGCGACGCACTGCAGGTCCGGTCTGCGCTGCGGCAGGCGGCAACTCATGGAGTTTGGCCACAGTCTCGTCCAACAACGGCAGCATGACCGAGAAATCCAAGCCGCTCTCTGCCAGCAGTTCATCGGACAACGTACAGCAATGATTGACGAAATTGCAGGCAAAGACAGCAGCCAGATGCAAACGCCTACGCATGGCCGACGTAGAACGATGGACCAACTGCTCGTCGCCAGTCAGCGACGAAGCCAAGGAGGTCAACAACGCTACATCCGATTCCAAGGCTGCTTCCACGAAGAAATGAACCTGTGAGAAATCGACAGCACGCTCCTTCGAGAACGTCTGCATCGGATAGAAGACGCCTCCCCTACGGTGGCCCGCATCAGCAAAGACCGACAGCGGCATTGAGCCCGCCGTGTGAACCATCAGAGCGTCCTCACGGCCTACGTGCAATTGGCTGATGACATCCGTGAGTACTGCGTCCTTCACGGCTATCACGTAGAGGTCGGCCTCGCGGGTCAGCCCATCAAGCGCAGCCCAACGAGCCTTGCAGCCGATGCGGTCGGCCAAAGCTTCGGCCGACGAACGGCTCTTGCTCCATACCTCAACCACCTCGGCTCCGCTCTGCTGAAGAGCAGGGGCCAGATTAGTCGCCACGCGACCTGCGCCAACGAGTGCTATCTTCATCTGTCATTCGACGATTAGATTCACGCTTCAACTGCCATCGCTCAGAATCGGTCTACATGAACCTTATCCCACAACAGCCGGTCTTCGTTGAAAGGCTTACGCTCCATTCCCTTATGTCCGACGGCTACAATCGAGACCACGCGCAATGGCTCGGGGATATTGAGCAGGAAACGCACAATATTGTCGGCAGGCTCGCCCTCTTCGGTATAGCGCTCGCGGACCTGAATCCAGCAAGCCCCGAGCCCGAGGTCTTCGGCCTGATAGAGCAGCACGGTCGACGCCACGCTGGCATCCTCAATCCAGACATCGCTCTCGCTCGGGTCGCCAACAACCACAATGGCCAAAGCAGCGCCCGAGAGGAAGTCGGCGCCCTGAGCCTTGCACATCGACAATTTCTCCAGCATATCGCGGTCGTCAACAACGACGAAGTGCCAGGCATGCTTGCCCTTGCTCGAGGGCGACATGAGCGCACTCTTCAGCAGAGTCGCCACATCTTCGCTCGACAGACGTTCATCGGTGAACTTACGCATTGAGCGGCGTAAACGCATCAATTCTGCGAAACTTTCCATGTTCGTTATGTTCTTAATCTGCTATTATTGGCGCAAAGGTAAGCAAAATTTCCCTATCTCATCATTACATTTTTCATTTTAATTCATTTTAGCCGCTTT
>CADCOX010000268.1 GCA_902803195.1 uncultured Bacteroidales bacterium | reverse complement strand
TAACAACAACCATTGCTTTCGCAATTGTAGCAATTGCAGCAATCGTCAGTAACGCATCCGTCTTTAGCAGTCGTCTCGACTAATACTAAGACCGCGTTCGCTGAACGTCAAAAAAAGAGAATTCATTCATTTTAATAACCCGAGCCCGCAGAGGAATCTACTTCCTCTTGCGGGTTCTTTTTATTATAGGTCTGCAAGCGTTCATGCTGATTGCCAGTACGATACGACGTCTCGTCATCACAACCCTCCCACTTTGAACACCTCCAGTTTGGAGGGCCTATACACGCATCGGCTTACGCGTATATACGTAAAAGCTTACGCGTATAGTACGTAAAGGGCTGAGCGTATATACGTAAAGGGCTACGCGTATAGTACGTGAAGGGCTACGCGTATATACGTAGAGGCTAACGCGTATAGTACGTAGAGGGCTACGCGTATATACGTAGAGGCTTATGCGTATAGTACGTAAAGGGCTACGCGTATAGTACGTAAAGGGTTGAGCGTATAGACAAACAAAGCCTACCCTCTTCAGGCAGGCTCTGCTATCTCTATGAACAAAGAAGCGTAATGTTCTATAGCGTTACCCCGTTCGAGATAACGCAAAATCAGATGTGATGACGCCCATGCAGCCTAATTCCTGCCGAGAATCTTGTTGACGAGCGCCGTCACATCGGCGATGGTAATCTTGCCGTCGCGATTGACATCGTAGCGCAAGAGCTCTTCGTCTGTCGTCACGTTGATGGCAGCGCTGACATTGCTCCCTGCCGTGCTCACAGCCTCCGTGGAGGCAAAGCGGACGGTGGTGAGCTGGGCGTTGCCGCCCGTGGTGTTCTGGCCGATGGTGATGGGCAGGCGCAACAGTTCGCCGTTGCCAATGGCATCGAGGTTCATGTTATAGAGCACGAAGAGGCGCTCGCCGCTGTCGAGTGTGCTGACGCTGAGTTCGTGTCCACTTGCCGCCGCTCCTTTCGTGATGGCAGCCTCGTTAAGGGTGATGCCTTCGGGCAGCGTGAGGTTGAACTGCAGGGCAGTCGCGTTGCTGATGCTTTCGCCGGTCACAACCAACTCTGCCTGCGCCCCAGCCTCGGCTTCTATGGGCGCGATGCTGAGGGTCTGGGCGTAAGCGGTTGTACAAAGGCCAAGAAAGCCAGTGAACAAATTGTTTTATGTATTATGCTCATCATTTCAATGAAAGTTTGTGAAGTTAATAGTTGAGTAGATTGCCGAACAGGCAAAGGAGTTCATCTTTGAATGAAAGAATGATGGTAACGTCAGTTCTTGAATTCATTGATGTTGGCTGTGTTTGACCAGCATACCAATAATATGTTATTTCAGTTTTAAGCACCACGTCATTTGGAGCGTTCCAAACGTCTTCCTTGTATTTTTCCCAGTCGATAAGGGCATTTTTATCGATTTGCTTCATTTTTTCTTTTATTTCTTTGTAGTCTCAAATAAAATGCCTTTCTTTGCGGCAGAAATAGCGTTTGCGGGCGGCCCCAGATTTGGAGTTCTGGTCAGTTTCCCTCTTTCGCTATTTTCTTTTTTAGGAACTTTAGGATATTCGGAGAGTCCGATATGCTGTGCAAAATGAACTCACCAGAATCAAATTCACATACGATAATATAAGCATCTATATCTTCAAGTTTTAAGCACCACGTCATTTGGAGCGTTCCAAACTCGAGAAGGGCACTTTTATCGATTTGCTTCTTTTATTATGAGATTTTGTTTGGAGATTGGGAAGAAATGTGTACCTTTGCAACGTCAGTCAGGCTCTATCGTGAGGTTTAGCCATTGGAGATGTACCTTCGGGACTTCGCCTTCATACTGACAGCCGCCTTCGGGCGGTTTTTTTATTCTATGTCATATTTATGAATCTCCTTTATTCCTTTCACCACACAAGTTTTAAGCACCACGTCATTTGGAGCGTTCCAAACCTGTGTCTTGTAAATGACATAATCAGAGATGGTTATCTCGTCTTTCTCTTCCAAAAAAACTGATGAAATTGCCGTCTTTATCCTCAAGTGTCGGCGTTTTTTCTTCCATCCATGCGGCAGGGCAAAGCAGGTAGAGCGTCTGACCGACGGCGACAATAGCGGTTGCGCCGACGGCATCATCAATGGATGCGTAGGAGGTCACTACGCCCAGTAGCGTCTTGTAGTTCTCGGCCGTGGGCTTGGTGGTACCGAGGTAGAAATAGCCGACAGTGGCTGTGCCGCCACCATTTTTCATGATATCAATCACAGCTACGATGTCGGCCACATCGACCGTTCCGTCTTCGTTCACGTCGCCCTTTGCAGGGGTGTTGTTACCATTCTGTGCGAATGCACTTGCGCAGCTCAGCAGCATGGCAGCCATGAACATGAGGAGATTCTTTGTTTTCATACGATGAATTGCTTTTAGGAGTTGTTTGTCGGTTTGATTTCATTTCGAGAAAGACACAAAAAGAAAACGTGGACTTCACTTCGTCTACGTTCTACAGGTATCGCCAAACACCCAACTATCATATACGAGTAAAAGCCCACGCCATCGGCGTGAGCATCCGTGCTTTTACTCCTGATTGCTTCTTTGATTTTGGCGAAATTTCGAGAAACAAGAATCTAAGCGGACGCTTCAGTCTGTATGTCTATTGTCTGTTTATTGCTTCATAGGCAAAGGGGTATTGAAGAGTGGAAAATGGATAATGGTTATCTTTCTCGTTTTCTGGTGGCAAAGATAAGGATTATTTCAATACGAGACTCGGAAAACGAGAAAAAAGTGACGGGAGAAGGGAAAAAGCAGAAGCCGAGGGCAGAGAAGCGCTTTGACGAGCATGCGCTCACGATTAACTGATAGGGTTTAGGAACAAAAATACGGAGACACAGAGATAAATATAAAACTCTGTGTCTCCGCGTCTTTATGAGCTCAAATAGTATTCAGTACAGCTACTGATAAAAGGCATTCAAGGCATTACGCCTTCATGGGCGGTGTTATGCCCCTGTGTTGACGATGGGTTGTGCGTTGTCTTCGCCGCAGAGGACGACAAGGAGGTTGGAGACCATCTGCGCCTTGCGGTCGTCGTCGAGACGTACAATATCCTGTTGGCTGAGCTCGTCGAGCGCCATCTTGACCATCGAGACGGCACCCTCGACAATCTTCTCGCGGGCAGCGATGATGGCCGTGGCCTGCTGGCGACGCAGCATAACCGCTGCAATCTCAGGCGCATAGGCCAGATAGTTGATGCGGGCTTCCACGACCTCGATGCCGGCCATGGCCAAACGCTCGGTAAGTTTGTCCTCGAGCTGGTCGTTGATTTCCTCGCCCCCGCTGCGTAGGGTGATGGCTGCGGTCTGCGATTCGGTATCGTCATAGGCATACTGACCTGCCACCTGACGCAAGGCGGCATCGCTCTGCACACGCACAAAGCGCTCGAAGGCGGCCATCATCGACTTCACGTCGGTGCCTGCCTGCGTGTTGGCAGCCATCGTCTGCGAGTCTATCTCGAAGAGTGCCTTATAGGTATCCTTCAGTCGCCATACGAGCACGAGACCAATCATGACGGGATTGCCCTCTTTGTCGTTGACCTTGATGGGCTCGGCATCGAGGTTGCGAGCGCGCAGCGACAACTTCTTGGTCGTGGTGAAGGGATTGATCCAATAATAGCCCGTACGCGTGAAGGTCCCGACATACTTACCGAAGAACATCACGACGCGTGCCTCGCCCGGCTCCAGCATCATGAAGCCTGCCCAGAGGAACAACGAAACCAGCAGCAGCACACCGCCGCCAACGCCCATCTGCCACGACTCGCGGTCGATAGCGAAAAAGAATAAGGCGCATGCTCCTATCGTGAGCGCCAGATTCAAGAACAGCATCATAAAGCCATTCAACGTAGTACCTTTGTACGTAAATTCCTTGCTTTCCATAAGTTGTATTGAGTTTGTAAGTTTGTAAGTGAACCATTGGGGCTTTGAGTGAGAGAGGACGAAGCGTCAACTCCATTTCTCTGCTCTCAACCTTTGCCCTTTATGCGGGCTGCAGGCGATAGGTGACCTCTCAACGCCTTCTTTTCGCCACAAAAGTAGTCATTTTATTTGGATATTCAGTCAAATGCCTGTATTTTTGCACAAAAATTAGGCTTCACGAACATGAATATCATCTCCTCGATTCTCCGCCACTACTTCGACCTTCGCTCCGACAAGATAGCCGAGGCCGAGACGATAGCCCGCATCAAGGCCGACGCCTCATTCCGTGGGGCTAACCTGTGGGTGCTCATCTTCGCCATCTTCACGGCGTCACTCGGGCTGAACGTCAACTCGACGGCTGTCATCATCGGCGCAATGCTCATCTCGCCGCTGATGGGTCCAATCGTAGGTATGGGTCTGGCTGTCGGAACAGTCGACCTGGACTTGCTGAAGACGTCGGCCAAGAACTTCGGCGTTGCTACGCTCGTCAGCGTGCTCACCGCCACGCTCTACTTCCTGCTCTCTCCCTATAAGGAAGCACAAAGCGAACTGCTGGCACGCACCGCCCCGACGCTCTACGACGTACTCATCGCCTTCTTCGGCGGCGCAGCTGGTATCGTAGCCATCGCAACAGGCGGTAAGGGCAACGTCATCCCAGGCGTGGCCATCGCCACAGCCCTCATGCCGCCACTCTGTACAGCGGGCTATGGCCTTGCCACGGGTCAATGGTTGTTCTTCCTCGGCGCCTTCTATCTCTTTTTCATTAATACGGTTTTCATTGCAGCAGCTACCTTCCTGGGCGTGCGACTGATGGGGTTTGAGCAGCATCAGGAAGTCTTGCCCGAACGCGCCCGACGCGCTCGGCATGTCCTCATGGCCGCCATCATACTGACCCTGGTTCCTGCCGGCATCATGACTTTCTCGCTCGTTCGCAAGAGCCTCTTCAACCAGAACGTAGGACGTTTCATCGATAACGAATTGACGTGGACGGGTACGCAAATCATCTCGCAGCACGTAGACCGCGATGCCAAGTTGCTGCGCGTAGCAGTCATCGGACGCGAGGTCAACAAAAATCTAGTGGCTGCAGCCGAACAGCGACTGCCCGACTACAACCTCGAGGACTATCACCTCACGCTCATCCAAGGCACGCAGAGCGACAGCTTGCTGCATCTCGTAGGGCAGCTGCAGACGTCCAAGACCGACTACAAACAGACGGCCATCCAACAGAGCCAGCAAATCCACGACTTAGAGCTCACCCTCGACGGCTATCAGCGCTACGAAACCCTCTCCGCGCAACTACGTCCTGAGCTGCAAGTCCTCTACCCCGAAGTCCAGGCCCTCTCGCTCGCCCGCACTCTCGTCCAACGCACTGACACGGCCCTCTCAACGCCCGTCGTCGTTGCCCTCGCCGAGACGTCACATCAACATCGGCTATCGACTGAGCAGACAACGAAACTGGCTGACTGGCTACGCGCCCGCACTGAGGCCGACAGCCTTCGCCTCATCATCGTCAGCGAGTGAAGTTCTCGCTCGACCGATGGTCGCATCGGCACTTCGAAGAACGTCAACGTTTTCGCTCATACAACTCATCAAGGCTTCTGACTTCAGCGAGTTCCTTGATGAGCAACGCATATTTTGCGGCTACAGCTTCAGCAAAACGCTTGCCTTTCTCGGCCGTAGCGAGATGGGGATTGCCAATGCCTGTGTCGTCGGTCACGCGTGTCCAATGGCGCGGCAGCCAAGCCACCTTCTCACGTAGCGACGTCAATGCGAAGGGACGTGCCTGTCCGGGGCCTGCCTCGCTGAGGTTGACGAGTTCGGGGTGATAATGCATCATGACGGAGGTCTCCAACTCGTCGGCATGGTCGCCGGGCTCGTCAAACCAATCCTTGGCCGGCAGTACCGTAAACCATTCGCTCGAGAGAATCATGAAGTCGGGATAATCCACCGCCAAGTCGCGAATCATTCCCTTGAAGGCATTGCCTCCATGACCATTGATGATCACCAGCTTGCGCAACCCTTGATGGGCAAGACTCTCGACGATATCGGTCAGTATGGCGCATTGGGTCTGCTGGCGGTAGTGAATACAGAACTTCAGGTCGCGCTGCCCAGGGTTCTGCGCGCCCATGGCCACAGGAGGCATCACCATCGCCCGGACGCCGTATTGCTCTAAGGCCATTTGCGCAGCATCCACCGCCACGTCATGCGACAAGATGGCATCCGTCAGGTAAGGCAGATGCAGGTTATGGGGTTCGGTGGCGCCCCAAGGCAAGAGGGCCACATCATAATCCAGCCCACGCGTTACGCCGTAGGCCGAGACGCTCAAATCGATTTCTCTGTTCATAATCGTTATCTTTACTTGCCGCAAAGATACGCATTTTTACCATACGGCGCCCTATCCTGCGCCTTTTTTTTGCTGTTTCACCCTTTCACTTTGATAGCTACCCGTTCGTTTCAAGCCTAAAGATGCATTTTTGAGTTCATCGTACATTCCTCTTCACGCTGACGAACTCCTGGGCTCTTGCCTAAGTTTTCCTGGCCTCTTCAACGTTCATAGGGTTAACCAACACGGCTACGCCATTCTGAATCTTCTTCAAAGATGAGAGGATTAGGTTAGGCAATGAGTGAACTGCGTGGAGAAACACATGGATACACACGTAGGTGCATAACGCTATTCAGATACGTGCGTCGGCCGATTCACTTACGTCTTCTCCCTGATGTAGCTAGCTGGCTGTGGCGCCACACATTCATAGCAACACAAAGAAGGTTTTCGTTTATTTCGTTGTTTTCGGGATCACTATAATCAAAACAGGAGGAACAGGTAACAGATGGAACAGATGTTTTTTAAAAATGTGTTGATGATACTCAAAACGCAAAATAAGTTTCAAAAGTTCCTGCGCGCGCGAGGAAAGTTAAAAAAACACGTTTTTATCTGTTACCTGTTACCATTATTCGAGCGTTGCGGCTAATCCGCGGCGCTGCTGCATCTCGTCCGTCTTGCAGCGAACAACGACATAACCACGTACATGCCGCACCTCTCTCTGTTCAAACCCGAGTTCCTGGAACGCCAGTCCAATATTCACGGCACTGAACTTCTGTGAGATGTATAATCTGTAATGTGTTCCGGCCACACTTCCGTGGTCCATAGCTTGCCGTCAGAGAACGAGAATTGCATCTTCCATTCGTCATCGCTTTTCGTGTCGCGCAAGTAGAGCGTATCACCTGCGAGTTGAAACGTATAAGTCTCGAACTCGACTGGGTCGCAACGCTTGGGATAGATGAGTGTATCACCGCGAATGATGTAATGCGAAGCCACCTCTCCGTCATTGGGTTCGTAGTCCCAC
>CADCOX010000267.1 GCA_902803195.1 uncultured Bacteroidales bacterium | reverse complement strand
GGCTACGGGAGCGTAGGTCATATAACGCAGGTTGCGCAGCTTGCGCTTGTCTACAGTTCCGTTCTTGGTGAGTTCTTGGTACTCGGCAAGGGCCTGGTAGATGGCCTGTGCCAGTTCCTTCTGTCCCTGCTTGGAGGCTAGGTAAATCTCCTCGTCGGCGTTAGTGATGAACCCCACTTCGGTAAGTACAGAGGGCATATTGGTGTGCTCGCAGACGTAAAGCTCGCGCTGCTTGACACCTCGGCTGGCATCGCGCCCATGAGCCATATACTGCCGCTGAATGAGCAGGGCAAGGAGTTCACTCTTACCTGCTTGCGTGCCCGATAGCGGGACATTCGTAGCGTAGAACGATTCGGTGCCGCGGACGTAGCGGTTGGGCGCCGAGTTGACATGAATGGAGAGGAAGAGTGCCGCTCCTCGTGCATTGGCCAGGTTGCAACGTTCAGAGAGGGTGGGGTAGGTGTCCTTCTCGCGTGTATAAATGACGCGCACACCGTTGATGTTCTTTTTGACCAACCGTCCGACCTCTTTGGCGATGGCGAGGGTGATCTCCTTCTCCTTGGCTTTTCGGCCTTCGCAGCCATAGTCATGACCGCCATGACCTGGGTCGATGACCCACGTCACTTTGTTTGCCCCCATCACCAACAAAGGTAAGAGGCACAACGCCCATAAAGCGATGCGTTTCATGATGTTTTTACTCCTTATTGGGCGCAAAGATAGGAAAAAGTTTGAAGTTCAGCGTTTAAAGTGGTATTTTTTTTGCATTTGAAACCTCTTTTTTTGTACTTTTGCACCGCTAAAAAAAGAAAACGACATGAGTGACGGGAATTTCAATCGGGCTTTGCTGCCTTCGACGCCTTATGCGAGCGGCGTGAAAGCGGGTAAGGCGCAAGAGCGTGCCCATGTGGAACAAGCGTTCCGCGCATGGCTGAGAGCTGAGCTGCCAGAACTGACTGCAGATGAGGTGGAGGCGAAGGTAGCGGCCTTCAAGCGCTTGCTGTAGTGGGATTAGTCCCACGGCTAATCGCGGGACGCTGTCGGCCATCGGCAGAAAGATACCAGATGATACAGAAAAATGGAATCTTACCGATGGTGTCAAAGAAAAAACCGCATCGGTGATGTGATGAGAACTCCGAGTGAATATGATTTGAGTGCTCGCGTCCTTTGTAATCTGCCGGCCTCTGCGTGAGAGGTTACCCCGAAGGGCGCAGCCCGCCATTGGAGCGCGAAGCTTCCTCGGTTTTCTGATTATTATTGATGAGTCTCCCAATCTAACCGATGCGGCTATAAGTCGAAAGTATCGTGGTTGCGGTACTTCTGTTTCAAAGATCACGCTGCAAAGTTAATCCGAATCACGCTTCTTGCCAAATTTTCGACCAAGAAAATGCAATCTTTTACTTTTCTGTCAACTTTCTGCCAGAAAATTTGCATATTCTCAAAGATTTTTCTTACTTTGTCCTCGATTTAGGGTTTGTTCGCTCGCGCGTGCGTGCGTTCATCAATTAATTTCATCACAAATTAATTCATCATTACACCCAAAGCCGCTGACCGATGCAAACCGCCAGTTATGTGATTCTTGCTGCCGCCCTACTGCCTGCCGTGATCCTGATGATCCTCATCCTGATTCGCGACAAGGAACAACCCGAGCCGCCTCGGCTGCTGGTTAAGGGTGTCATTTTCGGCGTACTATCAGCCTTCGGGTCCTTGGCGATCTCCATGCCCTTGCTGTCATCTGGGCTCATCCCTCCGAGCTACAGCAACTCGTTCGAGGCACTCCTGCACTCGTTCGGTGCGGCCGCTCTGCCTGAGGAACTGTCCAAACTGTTCTTCCTGTGGTTGCTGTTGCGGCGGAATCCTTATTTCGATGAGCATCTCGACGGCATTGTGTATTCCGTCTGCATCGGGCTGGGATTTGCAGCCTTTGAGAACATCCAGTACGTGTTCAACGCAGGTGACAACTGGGCTTTTACGGCCATCCTGCGCGGCCTGCTCTCCGTTCCTGCCCATTTCTTCTTCGCTGTATTGATGGGGTATTACTATAGCCTCGTCCACTTTGGTCATAACCCTAAGCGCAATGCTGTTTGGGTGTTGGCTGCTCCTGTATTGGCTCACGGCATTTTCGATACTATAGCGATGGCTCAGGAGGTTTCCCCAGGCTTGGAGGCCATGTTCGGGATTGTACTCTTGCTGTTCTGCAACGAGCTGCGTAAGCTCTGTACGCGTCACATCCGAGAGATGGCCGACGCTGACAAGGATAACTATGTAAGGAACTAAAAATTGAGTCCATCGAAAAAAACTGTAGGGCAGAGGGTCACTTCTTTTCCCCGTTTAACATCAAGAGCTGAAAATGGTGCAGAAATGGTCTGACATAGATATGGTCAATGCCGTGCTGAGGCACGACAATGCGTGGCTGGAGAGGTGCTATTTCGATTGCAAGCGCTACTTCACGTCGCATGCCGGTGCGCTGTTCGTAGACGAAGCCAACGTGGACGATGTCTTCCAGGACGCGATGATACACCTTTGGCGTGAAATAGAGACCCGCCGTATTGAAGTCTTCGAAGGACGCCTCTGCCGCTGGGCCGACGGACGGTTGGTGCCGATGACCAGTTCGCTACTCACATTCCTTATGGCCATTGCCAAGCGAAAGCATTGGGAACTGCTGCGTCACCAGAACCGCCTTCAGCTGATGGACAACGATCGTGCACTCGAAACCCTCGACCGCGAACGTTATGCCGAACAGCCTGACGAGGTCAGCGAGAATGACTTGCGCGAGCGCGTCGTCGCTGATGCAGTACTGGCTATGACCGAGCGCTGCCGTCAGATCTTAACCCTCTTCTACTTCGAGCATCGCACGCTCGACGATATCCTCGCTCTGCGACCTGAGAACACGACGAAGATGGGTCTGAAAACCAGTAAATACAAATGTATGCAACGGCTGCGCGAACAAGTTAGGAGCCGCTTTCAACAACTACACATCAATCTCTGAAAATATAATCAAACCAACACCCAAGACAGCTTTATGACAACGAATAAGAATATCAATCTCGATGAGGAGCGTATCGATGCTCTCGACCACCTCCTCTTCCGTGAACTCGGTCGTCAGGATGCCTGGCGCCAGCAGATGCAGCAGTGGGAGGCTCGCCAGCGGCAGCAACGGCGGCTGCGGCTGTTGCCTGTCATCTCGAACATCGCTTCGGTAGCAGCGTTGTTCATCTTAGGACTCTTCCTTCAGGCCGCCCTGCCATCGACCAACGTCTCGGCCTCGCTCGTACCTCCGACCGAGCCTATAGAGCAGAACATAGGTAGCCACGATACTGGTTCTACGCCAACAGCTAAGGGCCTTGTGACGGACTCACTTCCCCCTACGGACGCATCCATTCCAAAGTGATGCGTCCTTTTTTTACGCGTTTTCTTTGTTATCTCTTAGATTTCTTGTATCTTTGTGCCGTAAAATCATTCATTAGATGCAAACTAAGCGTATGAAATCGCATTTCTACCTGCTCCTGCTGGCCGCTTGCGTCAGCTCGTCTGCCCTTTGGGCACAAGTGCCTTCGGGCGCCTCGTCGGCCGTTGCTTTGGGCGTCCCTCATGTGACCGTTCCCTATCGTATCGAAGATCCAGGCACGAAACTGCCCGACATCATCTGGGGCCTGGATCAGGCTTGGATCAGCGAAGGCAATATGCACCGTGGTGTGAACTTCGCTGGCGCGGACTTGATAGACATTGTACGCCTCAGTTTCCAAACGACCCACGCTGTAGGCGAGGACCTACAGCTGAGTGCCAGTCAGAAGAAAGACCTTGACACCCGCATCAACATTGCTAAAAGGGCTGGAGCCTTCACCGTCAACATCAATTCCGATCAGGGTGCAGGCGTGATAGCCCACTACCACACTGGTTCATCGGCTTCGCAGGTAGATACTTATGCCCGCCGCTGGTACTTGCTCATCAAGGCAACGAAGAACTATATTGAAGCCAAAGGTTTGAAAGTGAGCAGTGTGTCGCCCTTCAATGAGCCAGATTACACGGCCTGGAATCAAGGGTCGCAGGCGGAGTTCAAAGCAGTCAGTAAACTCATCAAGGAGGACCCCGATTTTGAAGGGGTCGTCGTCTGTGGCGGCAATACGCTGAACAATGACCGAGCGCTCGAGTGGTATAATTCCAGCAAGGCTTATCTCGACGAAGGCAATACCCACCAACTGGCAGGTTCCTTCGATACTTTCGCCAACTTCTACAAGCGCGTTGTTGCGGACGGGAAGGTTGCCGTAGGCGATGAATTGCACAATACGATGGAGTGTATGGTCGGATCAGAGTATGGTCTGACGAAAGGCATCTGGTGGGGCACTTGCGACCACACGCGTAGCCAGTTCATGAAGGCCAGTCGCGGCACACGCCTCGGTTATGGCGAACATCGTGCCAACTGGACAGCGGCAGCTGTCTATCGTCACCCCGACGGCTCCGTGCAGGGCTTTGGCGGCACCTCCGAGCGTCAGGCGTACACGACCACCTACCGCTTCGCAGCCCTCGACCACGATGTCTTCTACAACGGTCAAGGACCCATGCGCGAGTACATGATGACGCTCCCTGGAGGTACAGGCTACCAGAAGGGCCAGACGAACGCTGAGACGTTGGTCAACATACAGGGAGGTGAAGACATTATGCCTGCACTGCCTACTGAGGCAACCAACTATCGCATCATCAATCGTTTCAGCGGTTTCGCCCTCTCGCCACTCGGCAATAACGCTACGAGCGGCATAAGCCTTACACAGCAGAAACCCCTCCGAACGAATCAGGCTCAGCAGTGGACCATCTCGCCCGTCAGTCCTCGCATCGGAGGTGACTTCAGCTACTACAAGATTGCGAATGTCAAGACCCCGTCCCTCCTCCCCGATGTGCGCGACTGGAGCCTTGAGGATGGCGCCGACGTTATTGCCTTCGCAGGTGGTTTCGGCGACAACGAACAGTGGTATTTCCAATATGCTGGTGATGGTTGGTTCTATATCCGTAGCAAGCATAGCGCCCTCTGTCTGCAGGTTGCTCCTGGTTCCGACAAGCAGATGACGTCCGTAGGGCGTAACGTGAACCAGGGAGTCTTCACGGGCGCTGCTAATCAGCAATGGCGTCTCATCCCTATCGAGGTGGTCTATGATGCCGAAGCACCTGCCGCTCCAACAGCCCTCGTCGCAACGCCTCAGCCAGCCTGCGTAAGCCTCACTTGGACGGCTCCTGCCGACACCGACCTATTGGGCTATACCATCCAACGCTCCGACGATGGAGGACGCACGTGGCGCGTCATCAATCGTGGCATTTCTACCACTACTTATGTTGACAACACTGCTGCTGAAACTGTTGACTATCAATATCGTGTTCTTTCTGAGGATCTCAGTCGTAACCACTCCGAGCCAAGCGTTGTGGTCACGGCTGCCCCCTCCAATGAGCACGCCCTGATTGCTCACATCACCGCCGACAGCCTTTTCGACGAAACCGTCAACGGCAATCATGCTGCCCTCTATGGCAAGCTTACCCAAGAGGATGGGCATTTCGGACAGGCGGTCTCTCTCAATGGTACCGACAATTTCATCCAGCTGCCGGCTACCATTGCCAATTCGCATGAGCTGACCTTCTCTACCTGGTTCTATTGGCGTGCCGGCGATGCTTGGCAGCGCATTTTCGACTTCGGTAACGATACAGACCACTACGTTTTCCTCTGCCCGAAGCCCAATACAACCAATCGTCTTCGTCTGGGTATCAAGAATGGCGGTACCGAACAGACCCTCGAATCCAAGGTTACGCATCGTGCCAACCAATGGATTCATGTGGCTGTCACCTTCGCCGAGGATGCTATCACGCTTTACCTCAACGGTGAACCAGTGGGCACCACCACCTCTATTTCAGCCCGTCCCGCCGACTTCCGTCCCATCTTCAACTATGTAGGACGCAGCCAGTTCACGTCCGACCCAATGTTCAAAGGCTCTATCGATGATATCCGCATTTACAATTATGCCCTCTCAGCCGATGAGATGAGCGCGCTCTATTCGCTGGCCGATGGTATCCATGATGTTCAACCTGGCAGCCAATCGCAAACCGTTGCTGGTTCCTCCATCTTCGACCTCAGTGGACGCCCACAGCAGTTCCCCTTATCGCGTCGCGGTATTTATGTCATCGATGGTCGAAAGGTCATTGTGAAGTGAGGTTTATGGCATTTAGACTTCTATACCTTCGGCCTTAATGGGCTATACCTTAGATATATAAAGATTATACCTTCAGCCCTTAAGGACAAAATCCTCAGGCCACATTCTGGCCCGAGGATTTGTTTGTTCGTGTCAGCTATTCCTCAGACATCGTCTATGGTCTCGGTTTGAATTCTCGTGTCTTCGAGCTTAGCTCAAGCCGACACTTTTTATATGCAGAGGGCTAAATAAACCGAAAATAATGAAAAAAGGAGGCAATTGTGGAATCATGAGACAAAGAAAGTTCGATATAGTCCAATAAATTTGTTTTTTTTGTTTTGTCGAATGACCAAATATGACGAACTTTGTCGCCGAAAATATATCCATTTTTTATTATGAAGAATCGATTGTCAAGTTGTTTCGTTTTGGCCTTTGCAGGTGTTTTGTCTGTCTCAGCTCAGGTGTTGAGCCTCGACAGTTGCCGGGCGCTGGCCTTACGCAACAATAAGGAACTGCAGATGAGCAGCCTCAAGCAGGAGGCGGCATTCTGGCAGCACAAGAGCGTCCGTACAAACTATCTGCCAAAGATTTCGGCCGTTGGTACATACCAGCGCACGTCGAAGGAAGTGTCGTTGCTCAACAAGAACCAAAAGCAAGCGTTGTCGAATATGGGTTCGAACATGGCTGGCGCTATAGGCGAGGGTGTGCAGCGAGGAGCTGCTGACTTCCAACAGCGGTTGGCCAATCTGCCTTCATCGCCCGAGTTCCAAGCGTTGATGAAAGACCCTCAGATTCAGGCTATTCTCGCGCAGAACCCGCAGTTGGCACAGATGTTGGCTAATCCCTCGTTGCTTCAGCAGATGGCGGCTCCCTATCTGGCACAAGCTTCCACTGCTTTCAACGGAATGCTAACAAGTATGGCTCAGTTGGTGGATGGTGCTGGACAGAGCATTGTTGATGCTTTCCGCACCGATACCCGCAATATGACGGGGGCTGCTGTGCTGCTGACGCAACCCCTCTATATGGGAGGCAAAATCCGAGCCTACGACCGCATTACGACTTTGGCGCAGGAAGCAGTGGGCGAGCAGCATACGATGGAGGAGCAAGACCTGTTGGTGAGCGTGGACGAAGCTTACTGGCGTATCGTCGCGCTCCAGAGCAAGAAGAAACTGGCCGAGAGTTTCCTCACCACCGTGAAGAAACTCGATGGTGATGTAGACAAACTGATAGCCGAGGGTATGGCCACAAAGGCCGATGGGCTCTCCGTGAAGGTGAAGGTCAACGAGGCCGAGGTGGCGATGATTCAAGTGGACAACGGACTGGCACTCTCGCGTATGGCGCTGGCGCAGATCTGTGGTCTGCCTATGGATGCCAACTTCACGCTTGAGGACGAGACCGAAGAGGTCACAGCAGATGGTGCCCGTCAGGTGTCGCTGTCGCTGCA
This sequence comes from uncultured Bacteroidales bacterium, assembly GCA_902803195.1. Lineage (GTDB taxonomy): Bacteria > Bacteroidota > Bacteroidia > Bacteroidales > Bacteroidaceae > Physcousia. The sequence goes on along the minus strand of CADCOX010000267.1, from coordinate 2,969 downwards.
ACCAAATGCCGACAGGGATCACGCCGTAGAGACGGCTCTCGCACATCGTGCTGAGATCCGTGCCCTCGATATCGCTGCTCAAGTGAAGCGTGAGGAGGTAAAGGTGGCGCGGTCGGAGTACATGCCTAACTTGGCACTGACGGCAGGCTATCTCGTCTCCAATCCCAATGTGTTTAATGGCTTCGAGAAGAAGTTTAATGGCATGTGGAGCGCTGGTGTTGTCTTGAAGGTGCCCATCCTGACGTGGGGCGACCGCGTCTACAAGGTGCGTCAGGCCAAAGCTGAGGCTGCTATGGCCGAGACGCGCGTCGAGGAAGTTCGTGAGAAAATCACCCTGCAGGTTAATCAGAATCAGCAGAAGATGCAGGAGGCTCAACGCCGCCTCGCCACAGCTCTCCGTTCGCAGGAGCAAGCCGATGAGAACTTGCGTATGGCCAATCTTGGTATGCGCGAGGGTGTTATTCCCGTTTCCAACGTATTGCAGGCGCAGACGGCTTGGCTCTCTGCTCACTCGACACTCGTCGAAGCCGAGATTGATGTCCGCCTGGCCGACCTCTACCTCATGCGCGCACTAGGAACGCTGAGCAGGTGAAAGGTTGAAAGTTGAAATATTGAAAAATTGAAAAGTTGAAAAGTTCTTCGCAAGCGAAGCGGCAAGGCCGAGTAGAGAGGTCCTTCGCAAGCATTGGGTTGGATAGTTGAATCGTTATTCGCAAGTGCTTTGTGGAAATGCTGAAACTTAGAAATACCGACTTTCAAGTGCGTCAAGAAGCGAGCAGAGCTCGATTGGATAAGAAAAGAATGAATAAATAAGATATACTATGGCAAAAAGAAGTAAACTGAACAATCTGTTGATCATCGCCCTCGTGCTGGTGAGTGTGATGGCGCTGGTCATTCTCGTGGGTATTTTCCTCCCCAAACCGCAGGAAGTGCTTCAGGGACAAGCCGAGACGAGCGACTATCGTGTATCGTCCAAAGTGCCGAGTCGTGTGAAGGAACTGCGCGTGCAGGCTGGCGACAAAGTGAAGGCTGGCGACACGCTCGCCATCATGGATTCTCCTGAAGTGAAGGCCAAGATGCAGCAGGCTGAGGCCGCTGAGGCTGCCGCTAAGGCCATCGAACAGAAGGCTCAAAACGGAGCCCGTCGCCAAGAGATACAGGGCGCCTATGAGCTTTGGCAGAAGGCAAAGGCCGGTCTGGACGTAGCCGAGAAGACTTACACGCGTGTGGCCCGTCTCTATGACGAAGGCGTCATCCCCGCTCAGAAGCGAGATGAGGCCGAGGCGCAGCTGAAGGCTATGCAGGCTACGGAGAAGGCTGCTCGCAGTCAGTATGAAATGGCCAAAGAGGGCGCTCGTCGCGAGGACAAAGCCGCTGCAGCCGCTCAGGTCGCACGCGCCCAAGGCGCTATCAGCGAAGTACAAGGTTACATCGACGAGACCGTACTCGTAGCCACCGCTGACGGCACCGTTACAGAGATCTTCCCGGAGGTAGGCGAACTCGTTGGCACGGGTTCTCCTATTATGAACATCGCTAAGGACGATGACATACGTTTCGTCTTCAACATTCGTGAAGACTATCTGCCCGAACTCAAGGCCGGTATGGAGAAGACCATCTACGTCCCTGCGCTCGACCGCGAATTGACTGTCCGCATCACCACAATGAACGTTATGGGCAGTTATGCTACCTGGAAGGCTACGAAGGCGCTTGACAAGTACGACCTGAAGACCTTTGAGGTCACAGCCCGTGCCGTCAACAATGCCGACGTGAAGGATGTGTTGGCGGGCATGACGGCGATTATCAAGTAACGCACCTCTGCACCCTTCCTCGAGAAGGTATTGTCAATGGATACTATTAACCATAACGCAGAAATCAATAACACCTCTACCCGCAAAGGGACCTGGTGGTGGTCAGCTTTTTGGAAGATATTCTTCAGAGAGTTGGGCCAGTTCTCAAGGAGACCTATCTTCTTGATGACCACGATTGTAGCCCCGCTGACGTTCCTGTGGCTGTTCACCTCGATGATGAGCGTCGGATTGCCTACGAAGTTGCCCGCCGCTCTGGTCGACGAGGACGACACTCACGTCACGCGCCAGCTCACGCGTATCCTCAGTTCGATGGAGGAGACGCGATTCGTGTTTTACACGCAAAACTTCACAGAGGCACGTAAGGCGATGCAGCGCGGCGAGATCTACGGCATCTTCCGCATTCCCAAAGGCACAACCCATGCAGCTCTTACCCAGCGGCAGCCTGTCATTTCGTTCTACACAAACGATACCTATTACATAGCAGCCTCTCTGCTGATGAAGGACATGCGCAAGTTGAGCGAAATGGCTGGAATAGCCATCACGCGTGAGACCATGCGTGCCCGAGGTTTCACCGAGGATCAGATTATGGGTACCGTACAGCCCATTACAGTTGAGAGTCATCCGTTGGGAAATCCCCATCTGAACTATTCTGTCGTCCTCTCCAATCTCCTCGTTCCGGGTCTGCTGATGCTGGTCATCATGCTTACGACCAGCTATTCCATAGGAATGGAATGGAAACGGCGACGGCAGAAAGAGCTCTATGAAATGGGAGGCGGTAATGTGTACCTTATCGTCACGGCCAAACTATTGCCGCAGACCCTGCTCTATACGCTCATTTTCTGGGTCATAGACCTTGTACTCTACAGCTATCTGCAGTTCCCCTGTGCTTGTGGCACTCCTCGTATGATGCTCTGGGGCCTCTTGGCTGTGCTTGCCTCGCAGGGTTTCGGTCTGTTGCTGTATGAAGCGTTCCCTGCCTATCTCCGCATAGCTATGTCCGCCTGTTCTCTGCTGGGCGTGATGCAATTCTCGCTCGCCGGCTTCTCGTTCCCCGTCTCAGCAATGGACAAGCCATTCCAGTGGCTGTCGAACATCTTCCCTCTTCACCATTATTTCCTCATCTACGTCAATCAAGCTCTGAACGGCTATCACATCAGTTAT
>CADCOX010000266.1 GCA_902803195.1 uncultured Bacteroidales bacterium | reverse complement strand
TATCGGGCATATTCCAGATATTTGGCCATCTCATCAACTTGCTGATACAACTCTGGTGCTTCGTCTGCTGTAGCTTTCTCACTCAGCGCCTGGTGAGAATCTTCAAGGACCTTCATGCACTCATAGATCATATTCATCAGGTCCTTCTTAGCCTCATCTAATTCCTCATCACCATAAAGGAGTTCGGGTGCGGGACTTGAGGTCTCAGCAGCAAATGACGTAAAGATAGTTGAAGGCATAAAGCTCATCAGCAAGAATGATAGCACAAACATGAACTTCATTCGAATGTGATACAAAGTTTTCATATTAATGAATATTGAATAATGAACAATGAGCAGTTATAATTGGTCTTTCGTAAAATGGCAGAGACGCAACGAACGGGTTGCTTCGTTACGCCCCTGCCACTATCTCTGTCGATTACTTCACCAAGACTTTCTTGCCTCCGACGATGTTGACACCCTTCTGCGGCTTCGCTAAACGTTGACCACTGAGACTGTAGATTGTGACGTCGGAGGAGCCAACGCCAACATGAGCAATACCTGTCTGGGAGTCCTCACGCTCGATGCTGTAGATCTTCAGCTCACCAGACGGAGCCGTTACGGGACTGACACCCTTCACAGAGGCATTCTGACCTGCATAGACGTAGACGAGCGTCTCCACGGAGACATTATAGGGGATTGACACTTTACGACGGCCATCCAATTGTTTCTCAATGGGGTCGTCATCGCCTATCTTCACTCTAAGCGTCATATCGCCAGTCGTCTCTGCAGTAATTCTGATGTTGCCCTGAGCGGCAGGAACTTTGAAGATGAAACCTGCGAAATGATCCATCAAGTCCTTATCGAAGAAGTCCTTGCCTTCGATGGCCGCCATGTCCTCATCGGAGGTGGAGCTGGTGATGACGATGCAACCTTCGACCGGTTCGTAACGTCCCTTGTCATTGGGGATATTGAAATACATATTGTCCGCAATAACTCCACCGAGGTCTGTTCCTTCTGTCAGTTCGCTGTTTTCGCCAAAGTCCACTTCCTCGCCATCCTCCAAGGGCTCGATCTCAACGGACTCCATCTCCACGATATTCTGGAAATTGTTCCATCCTTCGGTGGCCTCATAGAGGTCCTTGGTGCCTAAGGGGACATAAAGTGTTGCCTGCTCGTAAACTGAATATGAGAATGCATAATGATTAATCGCACTAGGCTTCATTATCTCAGAGATAATTGACATCAATTGGTAACAACCATCAAATGCATCCTCCTCAATTGCCGTTATCGAAGCAGGGAGAGTGATGGAGGAGAACGTACAATCGGCAAAGGCATCGCAATAAATGGTCTCAACGCCTGACGGTATCGTATTATCGGCTTTGGCCTGAGGAAAATAAAGCAAGGTCTTCAAGTCTTTGGTCATCAAGATTCCATTCATGGAGGCATAAACCTTATTTGACGCATCGACTTTCACTTCTGTAAGTGCAGAGCAACCGTTGAAGATATCTGCAAAGAGATCATCCTCAACAATCAACCTACCAGTCTCTTCGTCTACGCGATCTGCATTCCCGAGATAGGCTACATTCCGGGGCAAAGTGATGGTCGTCAGTCTAGTACCTTCAAAAGCCTGCTCCCCTATCCGAACGAGCGACGTTGGCAGGACGATGGAGGACAAGGCACTCTCACTGAAAGCCTCTTCGCCAATGGAAGTCACACCCTCAGGCAAGGTTACAGATGAGAGATTCATACATTCCGCAAACGCTTTCTCACCAATAAATAAGACACCAACGGGGATGTTGACCGATGAAAGAGAAGTCTCCCTAAAAGCCTCTTCACCAATGCCAGTGATTCGATAGCCTTTGGCCTCTTGGGGAATTGTCACTGTGCCCGTAGTGCCTATGCTGATGGCAGGAACATCCTCCCGGCCGGAAGAGACGATGGCTGTCTTTGAAGACTCACTAAAAACCTTAAATGTCATCTCTATTCCTTCAATAGTTGTAGCTGTGAAGGTGTCGCCTGCCTCTACATTGGCTGAAGGGATGAGGCTCATCAGCAAGAATGATAGCACAAACATGAACTTCATTCGAATGGGATACAAAGTTTTCATATTAATTATATTGATATCAAAGAGAATAATATAGCATTGAAGCCCAAATTCTTGAGCTATTTTTAAAAGGCCGTTTCGTGCATTCATTCGTTTTAAAGAGCATAGGATGTATTTCCCTAAATGCCGAGAATGATGTTGACGAGGGCTGTGACATCGGCGATGGTGATGGTGCCATCCCGGTTGACGTCTGTGACGCTGTAGTCGTAACTGTTCTCTGGGGTATCCTTGCCGAGGATGATGTTGACGAGGGCTGTGACATCGCCGATAGTGATGATGCCGTCACAGTTGACGTCACCTAGAATATTGGGGAGGGACAGCACAAAGGGTGCACTTGGTAGCCCCTTGACGTTGTTGGCTTCGAAAGTGACCGTCTCGGTCTCGACAGCCAGTTCGGTACCGAGGGACTTGCGATATGCCTTGAACGTTACGGTCTCACCAAAGGACACGTTGCTATGGATGCGGATGTAGCCGTAGAAGGACTCACCGTTAGGGGCTGTCTGCAAGCGGGCTACGCCGCGGCACTCGTTGTCGACGAAAGCTGCCACCTCGTAGGCCGACAGGTTGACCGTCTTACCGCACGCACTGGCAAGGCTTATGTAGGCGGTCATATCATACTGAAAGGCCCGGTCGTCGCAGGACCAATGCGCACCTTGGGCGTATGTCCCCAATGGGAACATACACCAAAGAGCGAGGAGGAATATATTTGCTATTGTCTTCATAATCTGTACTCCTTTCTTACTTTACGTAACACTTGTGGCCATTGACGATATAGATGCCCTTGGGCAAGCGCCGCAGGGACTGCTGGGTAACATCCTTGCTGATGAGTCTGCCATCGACGGCATAGACGGTCATAGGACCTGCATTCAGGCCAATGACATCAATACCCGTAGCCTCGCCCATCGTGAAGGCGTAAGGTGACTTCCGGCTTCCGACAACATCATTGCGGAATGTCAGCGTCTCATTAGCCGTTGCGAGTTCACCCGTAGTGGTATCTTCGATGATGAAGGAAATCTCCACTGGCTGCTCACCATAGACCGTCAGATAGTAGTTGGTGCCTACATAACAGCTTACGCCTCGCAGTTCATCACCTGCAAAAGCATAAATCAGAGCCGTCCCGTCCATGGCCTCGCCATTACGCGTCAGCGTAGCGGTGATATTCATCGTATTAGGATACTGATGGATATCGACATTGGCAGCGGGGGATGCGACTGGAGCCAGCTCCATATTACTGTGCTTGAAGCCTTTGACTCCTGCCTCATCCTTCTCCTCGAAGTCGAAAGCGAGTGTCTTGTCGGAGGCTGACTTGTACATATAGCCAGCACCAGGCTCGAGCGTCGTCAGTGAACCCTGCCAACAGCCATCGGCATATTCGGCGAAGCCAGTCTGGGCCGTGATATAGTCGCCCTCCTCGGAGTTGATGAGAACATCATCGACAGACTTCGTCTGCCAATAAGGATAGGCAATCCAGTTCCAGCCGCGCTTCACCGTCATCGGCGATGCCGCAAGATCGTAGAGATGACCATTGAGAATGTGGATGTAAGCCGACGAGGCATTCACCTTGTAAGCCACCGCGGGTTCGAAAGCTGTGATGCCGCCGACCATACCATATTCTGGGTCGCGGATGAGTTCGTCGAACTGAGCGAGAACACGACTCGAGGAGTTCGTGAGGACATCCACGGCTTGCGGCTCGCGCAAATAGCTGGACACCCAGTTCCATCCACGATTGAGCGACAGCTTCTGGTGGTAGATGTCACGGACGAAGTTGGCCTTGATGTCGAGTGCCTTGTCAAGCGTCAAGGTGAGCGTGCGATCGGTGCCTGCAGCAACGCCGTTCAGCGTCCAGCCGGTAAAGACGTAGTCGGCATCAGGCTCAGCCGTGAAAGTCAGCTGGTCTCCATACTGATAGTAGCCCGTGGCAGTGCCTGACACCGTACCATTCTCAGACGCCACCTCGACAAGGTAGTTTTTCTTAGTGAAGTTGGCCACGACATTCATGTCGCCTATTGCTTGAGCAGTGAACTCCGGATCCGTGGAGATGACCTCGCCATTCAGCGTCCAATTAAGGAATTCAAAGCCCTCAGCGGGCGTTGCCGTCAATGTAACATCGGAACCGTATGCGGCCGTGCCGCTTACAGCGGGAGCGCGCCGGGCCTTGATGCCCGCACTTTCTGCACGTTGAATACTACCCGATTCCAATGGATAGACCGACGTGAGCAACTGAACGAGACCACCACGATAAAGAATCCATCCAACCTGCTTACCCGTCTTGCCCTGATAGCCTTCGTTATCGGTAATGTCGGATGTTTGAACAGTCAAGGTGTAGTAACCATTCGGACATTGCTCGGTCAGCGTCTTCAAATCAAGGACGAAAGATGTATTGTTCTCCGTCGTGATACCTATTTGTGAGGCATCCTGCTTCGTGCCTTGCACGACGAAGGCGATGTCATCGGCCGTGAACGTGAGCGGGTCGATAGGTTTGCTGAAGGTTACCGTGAGTTGTTCTACGGGGTCTTCGGCAACAGTGTCCTCGTCGGGAACGACTGCTATGGATTCCACTTCGAGCAGTACTTCAGGCAACGGGTCGAAAGTAATGATGTAGGTCTCCGCCGATTGATTGGCAAAGTCATCAATGAAATGCAGACGATTCTCATAGAGTGGATCGGAACCATCACGCAGCGTGCGGTCGGTCTGCCAGAAGTTGTCGGTCGCAATCTCCTTTCCATCACTCTGACGTACGATGCTCTGGATGGTGGCCATGCCGTGAGTAGGATCAAGCAGGTTGCCATAGTTCCAGCCCGTGTCAGAGGGGACGATGGTGAGCGTGCATGTCGTGCTGGAGGTCTTCGCCACCGCACTTGATGCAGCTATCGACACGTCGGCCGTCTCGCCATCAGAGAAATAAAGCATATCGGGCTGATCCTCGCTATCGGGTAGGTCATTGACCAGGAAGGCACGCAACTGCTGCTCATTCGTTGATAGGTCAAAGCCGTGAACCAGTTCGTGAATGGTCACCTGGTCAAGGAGTGACAGGTCCTCGTTGCCGTAGCTGGTCACATGGGTGGCCTGAACGTCGTAGTCAGTGAAATGACCGAGCAACGAACTCGTCAGCCACCACTGAGCATACATCTGCGAGTGAGCGGGAATCGTACCGAAGTTATTGGTGATAGCCTGACCAAACGACAAGGTGGCCGGCGCACCGTTTACCTGCGAACTGATAAGCTCGAAGTTTATGAGTAGGCCCTTCTGGTTGTCCACAATCTCAGGCTGCTGCGTCACCATCTTCACATCGGTGGCATCGCCATAGCCCTTATTATTGATAAGGAGAGCGAACTCTGCAGGTTTCACAGGCTCAACGACATCCATCGTCAGCGGATCGTCACCATAGACATCACGCTGCATGAAGTAAGTCAGATCAAGTTCTGGTGAAGGCTTCACGGTGAGGGTGACGGGACTCAGTTCACGTGTGACGACCGTACCTGAGAAAGGATCGAGGTAACGGAGCCGACCGCCGAAGGTGTAGTCTTGTGGCTCGGTGGGAGCGGCATATCTGCTTGGGATGAAGAGGATTGTGGCCGTTCCATCACCATTGGCCGACAGCGTCCATCCATCAGTGAAATTTAGAGGTCCTTCAAATCCTTCCAAAGACTCAGCACCCATATACATCTCTCGACTTGTGGCAAGGCTGCCATCGCTGGCATTACGAACCTCCAGTTGAAGGATGACATTTTCCATTGCTCCATCAGCGTTACCATTATGCACTTTGAGCGTGCCACGGAAGGCTTGACGAGTCATCGTCATCGTCTGGTTAAACTGCAAAGTAATGCTGGCACAGACAGAGTTCTTACGCTGATACATTTTTCCGACAGCGGCGCTGAGCGGCTTTGTGACCGCCGCAGTGATGGAAGCTTCGCCTCCACTGAGAATGGATTCTGTTTCCTCCTGCATCTCCTCGTGGAGCTGACTCATCTGTGCCACATCCATCTTCTGAATGGTGCCGTCGGGTTCTGGAAGAAATTCTGCGGTACTATTCTTTGGCACGTAGTAAGTGTTGTACCAGCGGCGTAGCAACTTTTGCATCATTTCGAGGGTGATGCTTTCTGGACAGTAGAGAATGAGGTTGGGGTTGTCGATAAAAGCTGCACCGTGTTTCTCCAACTGCTCAATGGCCCAAGACACGGGGGCGGTTTCGTTATAGTTGAGTTTGAGCCAAGCAGAATCGCCGAAGAACTCCATCTCCATAGCAGCGCTTTCCTTAATCAAGTTGGCTGCCTTCCGAGCTTTCTCCAGAAATTCCCTGTACTCCCATGGTATTGTATTGTCTCGGTATGTTATGCCGCCTGCCTTGCGTGGACGCAAGTTGTTCTTTTGCGTCTTAATGTTCCCAGAGCTATTTTCATTGCCTTCTCCACCATTATCAAGCTGATCATCGTCTGATGGTGAGCTATCCTCTGCACCTTCATAATCACAACCGCCTAAAGTGTAATAGAGTGCATCCATCACATCGTCCGAATGCTCTGCGAGTTTGGCGGTTCCATCAAGGAAATTCTCTCTCATTAAATAATTTGTGCCAGTAGAAGCATGCTCAAGGTTGCCATACGGATTCCATTTGCCTGTTTCAAGATAATCAAGGATGTTCCAATTGCGTGTGGCATCCATATTGCGATCGAACAATTCGAACTCTTTGCTTAGATGATATATACCCTCTCCTGCTAGGTTAATGAAATCATTTCCTCTTTTATGCAGGGCTTCACGAGTGATTTTCCCATCAACAGCCATTTCAACGGCACCTTCCATTAGGCTTTCCATATTGTCAGCAGTGACTATGCTGGATTTCATGTACTCCTTAGCGCCGTCCACGTTTTGACGGGCTTTCTCCCATTTGATTTCGTCGGCCTCATCGGGGTGATCTCTCCAGTAGAAGAGTGCGTCATATGGATTTGTGTAAGTTGCTTGCTCCTTACCTACAACAAAGACCTGTTGCTTTCCCTTCAGGTCGGTGATATAATCGCCAACCTGACCACTTAAGTCTTCGAGGTCATCAGCATATGATTGTGCCTGAGATGCAAAACTTATAGCATCGTCGACTGTGTCGCTAAGTCCGTTATAGATTTGTTTCCATGAATCCAGACAATCTTGTGTAAAGAACTGCCCATTCTGAGCCAGCGCAACCACATCGATAGCTCCATCCACGGCCAGGCCGAAGTCGTTATAGATATCCTTAGCCGTTCCAATGAAATTATCGTATCGTTGAATGGCACCAGCGGTATATTTGCAGTTTGCAAGTTTATCATGCCATCCTTCATCGATGGCCATAGCCATTCCACAATTGTATATGTCTTTTACAGTCTCGGCTCCATCCAAAAGAGGACCTACTATGGGCAGGAGCTTGAGCGCGTGGTAGAGTCCCAATCCAGCACACGGGGTGCACTCAAACGGCTCGCCTGTGGATTCCACTTTTTGTTGAGTTGAGGTAGACGTGCCAAAGATGTTACCTGGATAGTTGGGGCTTCCGAGGCCTCCACCTCTGTCCCAGCCACCCCAGCCTCCCCAGCCGCCGGATCCAGATTCAACACCTGCCCTTACCGGAATAGTCTTGCCTTCGCACTTGGCAACACGCAGGCCGTTCCAATACTTATGGTATTTCCTGTCTGTTCCGCAGATGTAGTTATAGGCCATCGGGAATTGGGCGTAGCAGTCGTCATCGCTCAGTGGTTTGACGCGTCGTGGACCGATGGCCTTAACGCTCTTAGGCAGGCGAGTCACCTTGATGGGCATAGTGACACTCTGTTGCGGTGCCAAGGTGAATGGCACGTTGTAATCCAGCGGTTCGAACTTCAGTTCGGTAAAGCCTTCAGGCATGTCGAACTGAACGTCCAGAGCCTCAATGAGGCCCTTGTTGGTCATCACAGCGTAGAAGATTAGCGACTCACCTTCCTCCAACATGTCGGCATCTATACTTTGAGGCAAGTTCACGGTAACCACGGGCACGGGGACGCTCGTTTCGTATTTTACGGTGGTGACAATATCATAGACGTCCTCAACGGTGGTCTCCACCACATCCCAACTCACTTCGATTGCATCATAGCTGAGGTTGATCACCTTATGGGTTGTCTTTCCAGGATCGAGTTGCAAGGTGGCGCGATAGCTGTTATGTTTTGGATGTGTTACTAGCAGAGTGTAGTAGCCTTCGGGCAGCGAGAAGGTGTAACATCCGCTGTCGTCCGAACTACCCTGTGCGATGACTGCTCCGGTAGTGGGGTGCTGTATGGTGATGGTGGCTCCGTTCACATGCGGTGCCTCATCAGTGTAGTAGGTGAACTCATCGCAGACATCTACCACCAACGTTCCCGTATTCTCGCTCACTGGTTCCATACGGAAAGGTATGGTCAAGCCGTTGCCGTTCTCGCAGTTGATGGCAATCTGGCCTGTGACAGGCACATTCAACTGCATATCGTCGGTGGGTGTTAGACGAATAGCTACCTGAGTGGTGTCGCCCTGAGCCATCGGAGCCATCTGCATGGGGGTAACGCTCTGCATCCAGTTGGGTAGGCTGATGCTGACGATGCCTGTGTTACCTAGGCCGATATTAGCAATATCGAAAGTCAGTTCACGAGAATAGCCCTTGGTTACGGTTGTGTTAATCTGCTGGATGCTGCAGCTGAGTTGTGCCTCCGGGTTACGCGTGTAATAATATAAGGTGTGTTCCAGGCTGGGGCCTTCGGCCGTTGTAATGTTGAGGCTGACGGTCTGCCATTCGTTGTTGCCGCCAATCTTGTGGCCAGTCAGCGTAAATCCGATATTAGCAGTGGTTCCGCCAGGAATCTCTTCGGGCGCATCAAGAATGAAGGTGGACTCGTCTGAGTTGTTGGTGGTGACGATGTTGAAACCTGTCAACGGCAGGCGGCCTGGGTTCTGTATGCTGATAGTGCCGCTGTATGGCTGATCCAGGACCGTGTAGAAAGAAGGCTGACTGTTGGACGTGATACGCATTCCGTAGATATCCACGCTGGCCATTTCGTCACGCAAGCCTTCATCGGGATAGCAAGCGCCGATGCCAATATGTCCCATCTGCGAACGTGTGGGTCCCCACCTGTAGCTGAAGGATCCGTCGTTGGCGACATGAACCTTTTGAACGTACCGCTGTCCGTCAGCCAATAGATATAGGTCGATGGTCATGATGCCGTCAGCCTGCCACGATGTGCCATCCTTTTTGGAAACTGATCCGCTGATGGTGATGCTGTCTCCGTATTGTATAACGTTCTTGTCAACAGTGACGTTTGCCGTGAACGAAGCGTTCACTTTGACGCTGGCAGTGGGCGAGGTATTGTTGGCATAAATGAGTTCGCGTACAGCTTGAGCCTCGTTCACCTTGGCATATGCGCTAAGGTCGCCAAGACGGGTGGGAGCCGTGATCGTGTAGGTGAAGACGGCGTTCTCTCCAGGGGCGATAGGGGCTGAAGTGCTCATTGATGTGACGCGGTCTGAATTCTGATAAAGGTTGATGACAGTTCCACTCGGCAGGTCGATTATGCCCTTGTTCTCCACAATGAATTGAGCCTGTACACTTGTCCCAACCATAACTTGGTTATTTTCTATGGGCAGACCTTCGATGGTTAGCAATTGCATAGAACTGACTATTGCATCAGGCATGGTCTGATCGGTGACCATAGCCCAACAAGTACCATCGCTGTGGTTAGGCGCAGAGGCGGTGAAAGTAACCATAAAGCTGTCGTCGACGTTTAGGTTGGACAAGGCCTTAACAGGGACATTGACGATTCGTTGTCCTGCAGGGATGACGACGCTGTGACTGTATTCCAGCCCTGCATCGTAAGTGCTGGAGAGTGTAATGGTTAGTGGTTCGGTAACAGATGTGTTACGGTTGATGGTCAGCACAGTGGCCTCTACAGAACCTTCTAATAAGGTGGAGCGGCTTGAAGTCAGCGTGAGCGACGGGCCATCATTGTCCACAATATGAACGGTTTGGCTAACCACACCGGCATCCTCACCACTTGCACTGCAGCTACATGACTGTATGTAAACGGCAGCTGTAATGTTGACATCACGATCACCATCCACTATGAGGTTGTCATTGATACCAATCGTAAACTCTACTTCTTCAACGCCTTTAGGCATGGAGATGGAAGAGAACTGACCATAGTTAATGTCTTTCGACTCTGAGTCATCACTGAGCCTGACCGTGATATCCTTATCTGTGTTCGTCGTTCTACGCAACACAGCGATCATAGCAACAGGGCCAGCACTTTCTGTATGTGTCGTAGGCGTCAATGAAAGACTAATTGCCGGGACATCGTTATCATAGAGAATCGTAACAGCTTTAGCCGCTACATAACCATCAGCTGCTACCGTGAACTCGGGTGACACCGTTGTTGAAGGTTGATCGTCATCCTTGACATGGGTCACTAATTGAGCCGTTGTCTTTCCTGCACGTAGGAAAACACCCGTAGGTAGTTCGAACCGCTTGGCAAAATCACACGTTAGATGAAGTAAGACATCAGACAAAGGTGCACGTTGAGCGGTAACTGTGAAAATGATAGAATCGCCTTCATTCACCACATTGGTGTTGGCGCTCAGAGACAAAGTGGGGAACTCGTCGTCAATGACCATCAAAGTCTGCTGAACGGCAGAATAGCCGTTACCACCAACAGAGATATTCACGATGGAATCATTGTCAAGGACTTCGTTGTTGACAATATTGAAATAGACAATTTCCCTTGCTTGATTTGCAGGGATAGTAATCTCCGCAGGGACCGGCACTCGGCTATCCGATGTGGCCGTGATAGGGAAGGTCTGGGCAGCACTACATCGTCCGCTACGTGTCACTTTGAGCGAAATACGCGTGTTACGATTCTCATCAACGCGGGTCGGTGAAAGTTCGAAGGTCAAGACCTTATTGATGGTCAGCAGGTTGTTGCCCTGCTGCGTATTATTGCCTTGTGCAGACGCAGGCTCTCCAGTCTTGCTATCGGGCACGATGCGCACTTGCAGTCGGGCTTGTCCGTCCATACCGAGCACAGCTGGAATGGCAATTTCCGCTTGTCGGCTCACAACACCACTCGGACCAAGAATCTCATCATAATGTGTGGTGGAGAGGGGTTTGCTCTGCGAGCCATCTTCACTGACGAGTGAGATCTGCTCGCCCCAACCTGCGCCCGTGGCGAGTTCGCCAACATTCTGCACTTGCCATGAGACGACAATGTGATCACCAGGAGTAAACGTCTGTTTGTCACAAGTGATGCTCTTCACAGTGAGGTCAGGTAGCTTAAGAATGTAGATTTTCCCTGCAGAAACGCTCGTCAACACGTTTTCGCCCGTGCTCTTGCCGAGGACTGCTTTCTCTACTACGATAGGATATTCGCTACCTTCGGGGAAGGACGAAGGAATGTTGATGGGCAAATACATCACAGTGCCCGATTGGCCGCGAAGGGGCAAGTTCTGAGTGGAGTGGAGCAACACGCGGTAAGCACCGCTGCTTACTTTAGTCACGGTGACGGAATGTCCATCAGAGCGATTGGACATCGTGCCAACGGCATTGGCTGTTACACCACTTGGCAACGTGATGTCAAACTGTGCGCCCACTATTTCATCGGTGTTCTCGATGGCAATGGGAAGCTGCACATTACCCGTTTGCGTTCTCATATCAGGCACCATCAGGACATTACGCTGCTGCGCCTTCATGCTCATGGCACACATTGCCACGAACATCGTCAGGAATATATATCGAACTGTTTTCATATTTCGATGGAAATTATTGGTTTCATTTCTTCACAACCTTACGCCCGTTCTGGATGTATAGGCCCTTGGGCATATAGCTATTCTTGCTAATCTTACGGCCTTGCATGTCGTAAATAGCCTCCGTGTCGGCAGACTGACGGGCAATATCACCTAAAGCCGTCGGTAAGCCCTGTTGATTTGCCTTGACACTGATGGCATTAGCCTCGCTGTCGGCCAACCTTGCGCTGACTACTGAAGCGGAAGCCTCGTTCAGCTTAGCGATTATGCTCACGCCGACTGGCAGGACTGCATCTGCAAGTGAATAGCCGATGATGCGGACACCTGAAGCGACATTTTTCATTGAACATGTAATACCGCTTTGGATTAAATCTGCGGATGGTCTCATCTCATCGATACCACTAACGATGATATCGAAAGCCGCTACTGGGGTTTCAGTGCTAAGCATGAGGTGGCCATCCTCAACGAAGAGATAAGCTTCAGAAGAGCCGTTCACGCTTGGGGCATTGCGCTTGACTGAGCCTTCAGCCAGGGGTTGCTCCGTCTCCATTAATAGATTGATTTGTAGAATGACGTCCTGAACGTTGATGGCATCGTCGACCCATAGGTTGGCGGCGGTAAAATTGTAAGGACGCGACTGATACTTCTCCATGATGTAGTTGATGTTCGTCTGGAGGTCAAGTACATCCAACGCGCCGTCGAAATTGGCATCGCCATCATCGAAAGTGAACCGCAGGCTGAAGGTAGACCCTGCAGCATCGCCGTATGTGCTTGTGCAAGCCATGACGGCATTCTTCTCTCCTTGATAGATGTAACTGGAGCGAGACGTCACCTGAAGCGTTCCATTGTTCTCAGAAAGCGTGAATCTATAGTTTTCTCCGACAACGTTGAAAGCGAAATGGGAGGTTGCGCCACCTGCGCTATTTTGATAGCAGAGAATAGAAGGCAGTTGCGCCAGCACCAAGGAGGCGTCGTTATTGCCGATATTGACATTAACCACCTGATCGAGTTGCTGATTACGGATGTTCAGCGTCTTGCCTTGAGGCACAGAGCCCTGAATGGAGGATAGCTTGTTGCCGGAGAGGTTGAAGGAGGATGTCTTCTCAAGTGCGAACAATGCCGTTGGCACTGAGCCCGTCAATCCCCTACCATTAAGTTGGACAGCCGTGACACGTCCTTCGGTATTGGTGATGCCATCAAGCGATAGCTGTTCTGCATTGAGGTTCCAACGGTTCTCCCAAGCGGGTTGGCTTCCCATTTGCTGGAGCGCGGCTCGAAGAATGGCCAGATCTGACTCCGAGAAATGGAACTTCCAATAGTTGACAATATCACTGATCTGATTGTCGATGTTCTGATAGCGGCTGGCGACGGCGTTTCCGTCATTGATTCCTTGCTGCAGTTCATCGGCCAAATCCGTAAGGGAATGGGCTAGAGGCGAATTAGCATCCTGTACTGAATTCAGACGCGCGAGCACCTTATTTACTGATTGCTGATAAGACTCGTAGGCAGCAACTGAGGCAAGCACATCGTTGTATTTATTTTGCAGGATGGCCTTCTCCTCGAGACATTCTGAAGAATGGGCGAGGGAATAGATATCCGTCTCGGTCATCTCGATGGCATGCTCTCGTTCAGCCGTAAAGGAAGAAAGGGCAGCTAGCTCACAAGGGCCGAAAGTGACATCCTCGTACAAAGCTAACATCTCCTTCAGTGAAGCTACGCCCGGCGATTCCTTCAATTCAGATACATAATAGATGTAGAAATTGTCGGCAGCAATCCAATTGGCTGTCGAGCTGATGGTCTTAAGGCCGAAATCAAGCGACTCTGCATGATCGTTGATGAAGTCGACCTCGAAGTGCTCAGGCAGGCCATTGCCCGTATGAATCTCTGTTGCCGTCTCAATCTGGCCAGATTGTATATATATGTACGCACCCGTGACGGGATTCTTACTCGAATCATATTGGTTGACGGCTATGGCGTCCGTGGTAAGGCGGTACCAACCCACTGGAAGTCCAGATAGCGTCTGATAGAGTTTTCCATCACCGATGACACGCGAACCACTGTTATCCTGCCATGCTTCCATGAAGTGCTGAATACTGACATCGCCATTCACGTAAGCATCGCCCACGGCCGATGAGATGCCATTGCCATTATATGCATTAGGCATATAGCCTATATTCGTGGCCGTCTGACCCTTGACAAATGTACACATCCATCCCGGCAAGACTCCCATCATAGGCTCGCCACCTTCTTCGAAATCGGGATTCTCCAAAAGGAAAGTGATGTCGAGTGGATGCCCATCTGCTGGTGCTACCACGGCAAGGAGTGTCAACAAAGCCTCCCGCATCGTAGCCTTAGCCTCCGTGGAGGCCTCGACCAGTGCATCAGTCGAAGTGGTAGCTTCGACTAATTCGTTGGCCGACGTCATCGCCTGCTGATAGGCTGCCAATGCTCCTTCCTCACGCTCCTCAAGACCATCTGTCTCGGGAACCGTCTCAAAATCCTGTGCTAGTGCCAAATAACGACTATATGCCTCACGTATCTCTGTCGAGGCATACTGTTCGACCGCTGCATTGATGGCGTTGACTGCAGCATTGTATTGGGCTATTTTGGCCCATTCTTGATCGTTGGCTACCACGACGGACTGCAAAGCCTCATTGGCAGCACGAGGGATGAGGCCCTCCACTGATTCAGCCTGAGCAACTGCGGCTGACAACATCTCTTCGTAGATGCTTCTGTCAGGTATCTCAAGAGCCCGAAGAACGCTACCCTCATCATAGTGACCAGAAGCACTGCTCCAGATTTGCAAGGGACCCGTAGTACTTCCGTATTGATTGACCCAATCTTCAGAATTCTTTCGGCGAATGGCAAATCCATCGCTATTATCGAAAGCCTCCCATGTAAATACGCCCTCACGCATCACCACATTAGAGCCGTCGACAGCGAGGCTCTTCGTAGCACCTGCTGCTCGGTTGATGACGACAAAATTGTAAGGATTACCCATAAAGGCCCACTGATTTGTTTCGTCCCAAAGTTCCTTATCAGCAGTTGGATGATAAGGCTCTGTTAAGTCCATACCCACAAAATAATCGTAACGGATGGTCATATTGTACCACTTCGCATTCGCATAGTTGTCAGAGAACTCAAACAGACCTCCCCATTCGGCGGTGAAGTTCACCACTCGGGTATTAGAGGCTATCGTTTCAACGTCTTGTGAGAACGAGACTAGGCCATTATTGAATTCTGAAGGAACGTCTATAGTCGAACCCACCTTCACGAAGGAAGACTTTGTTGCTATCGTCTGACCGCCATAAACAAGATTTAAAGCCACCTCAACATATGATGGGTCTTCCTCAATTTGCCATATGAAATTCTCGGAAACCGCATACTCTGCAACAGGACCCGCTTCGCTGCTATTGACCGTCCAGAACGTCTTGGCTGCGAGCGCCCAGTCATAGTCCCCGCCATAGGCATTGGTAGAGCGGATAGCATAGCGACCTACCTCGTTGAGGAAGAACACCTGTGCCTCCCACGTGTTACGTTGATAGGTGGTATGATTCCGAATATACCCAGAATGGAGGGTGACATTCCCCGATGACCCCATGTCAGGATTAGAGAAGAATGACTCATCGAGTTGGAACCCATATTCATATTCTTCACCTTCGACTTTATTGAAACCAAATGAAGCAATATCAGAAGTAGAGGCAGAAAGAGTGCCCTCCTCAGTCAGATAGTACTTAGTACCTCCCACCTCGGTAAAGATACGATAGTGCATGCCATCTCGGATGGTAGTCAAAGCGCGGTTGTAGGAGGCTTCGTCAACGGTGGCACCTACCTTCGCCGTCCAAGTCGTCCCATTACGAGAGTAAATCGTCCACCCTTTCGCAAGAGCTGCTGCCACTTGAGCAGAAGTGCAAGCATTGCCATCCTCGAAAGAACTCAGGAAGTATAGTTTTCCCGCCGTGGCCGCAGGCAAACTTGAAATGAGTTCGTCCAACGCATAATCCTTGATCTTGTTGTCATAGCTGTAAAGCTGTGTGAATGTAGAATTCTCTGAAACGTATAGATTCGTTAGTTTATTTCCGCTGCAATCGATATAGGTGAGCGCCTCGTTATGAGTGAGATCCAACTCAGTCAGAGAGTTCCCAAAGCAAACGAGCGACTCCAAGTTCGGACAACCCGAGACATTGAGCGTATACAGACTGTTGTTACTGCAGTCGAGGTACGTGAGATTGTCAGATTGCTGCAGGATGAGCGAAGTCAGTTGATTGTTGCTGCATGAAACCTCATACAAGGCTGTGTTGCGCGACAAGTCTAATGATATCAGTTGGTTGTTACTACAATAGAGGTACTCCAAGTTGGAGAAGTATTCAATGCCCATCAAACTCTGTATGTCCATGCCCTCGACGTCAATTTCGTCTATACCCTCTATCTCATCGGCCGAGAGCAAGCCATCGGAGCCAAATGACTCAGTCAAATACTCGCGGAAGGCATCATCGGGGAAATGGTTGGCATCAATGGGGATATCGCCCTCGTCACCTCCTATTCTCCTTACGAGCGTGAGATGGAATTCGTCGGCCACAAACCATCGGGCTGCCATTGGCGTGATGGCGTTCTTCACGCCAATGCGGAGCATGCCATTAGTGACCATAATCGGTTCGGTGGTATAAGCGGTGAGTGTCGTGCCGTCTTCATCGACGAAGGCTATTACCTCGTTAGCACCACTCGCGGCATAGACACCGGCAGTTGGCGAAAACACTGTGTAGCTGCCACCCTCATCATTTAATGAATTGTACATAAGGGCGGAAACCGTATAGTAGCCTTCGGGCAGGCCTGTTATTTCTTGATGGTAATCGAAAGAAGCCTCTTCTCGGTTATATGTATCACCAGCCCAATACTCGAACTTGTCACTCCCGAGCATGGGACCATTGCCCCCATAAGGTATCTCGCAAGTCCATCCGCTCTCGCCGTCGACGTTAGGGTTAATAATCACAAACGTGAAGTCAGAGTTGTTAGCCGTCTGGCATTTCACGAGGGCCGATAGTGCATTGGCCACCGTCGTCCTTGCGGTAGCAAAATCAGCCAAAGAGCCCGCTTCGTAAGCGTCCTGCACGCTAGCCACGGCCTCATCAAAAGCGGCAATAGCTGCGGCATCCTCTACATTGCTCTTGATTTCTGCGACCTTCCCAAAGAGCGTAACGAGTGGGGCATAGTCAGCGATGGACTTTCTCGCTGCCGCAATGGCTTCCGTTAGACTATTGATGGCCACCACCAACTCGGCACTGCTGTTGAACGTGCTTTCAGCTACAATGGCATCGCTCAGAGCTTGCCGTTCAGCAGCACCCATCTTGCCTGTGAGCGCATTAGCCTCGCCCACCAAAGCACTGTATTCGACGAGGTAGTCACTGAAACTGTATCTGTACAATTTCACAGGGCCAAGTGTACACCATGAGCAATAGGTGTCGATGTAGCCGCGGAAACCTAATGTAATCTCCTGTTGCGTCTCAACCGTGAAGTCGAAGGCATTGGAGAAATCGCCTTTCGAGAACGCATTGGCCGCTCGTAGCAAGTCTGAACTACCCACATATTTCCCCGAAACACCAGTGATATCAGCCTGCTCGGCAGCGGTCAGCGCATGCACAAACTGCTGTTTATCGCCAGCAAAGATATAAGCCTTGGTATTGGTGCCATTACCATTGCCCTCGCGGTAAAAGGCATTGACAGCTATGCGGTAGTCACCAGCAGGCAGTATCACAGTCTGCGTGAAATGGAAAGAACGGGAAGACCCGATATTAGCACCAGCATTGGTTGACCAAGAATAATAGAACTCAACGGCTGGCACGTCCCCTCCTGTATTCCATGCGGTATAATCGTACCCATTATCGCCATAATCCCATCCCGATCCCTGCATTGAAAGGCCAGCGTTTTGCAAATACTGACCAGTAATGTCCTCTTGCGCCCCAGTTGTGAAAGCGACAAGCAAGAACATGACCGTCGAAAAGAGTTTCTGAAAGTGTTGCATCATAGATGTATTGCTTTTTGGTAAATCAATTATAATCAAAAATGGAACTTAAACGGGGCAAAGATAACAATTAAATAAAGAAACCTATCACTTTTCTATAAAATTTTTACAAAAAAAGGTAAAATATCGGGCTAAGAGGATGAGGGGTGAGGACAATTGTGGTTTCTAAACAATCTTTTTAGGGGGTTGCGGCGCTTTATGTGATGATTTTAGTTTATCTTTGCAGCGGAAATCTATACAAACGGTGTCCTTTGTAAGACTATTGTTTAAGGAATAATATGAAACGCATTATTATCTTATGCAGCCTTTGCTGGTTGGTGGCAGCGATGGCGATGGCAGAGGAGGGCGGGGAGAAGCGGAAGCCCTGGCCTTATCGGATGTTGATGGGGCTGAAGGAGTTTGTGGACTCCTCTGCCGTGAGTGGCTTAGACCCACTGTATGTGGGACAGCCCAAGCGGCCGTGGTCAGCAGAGCTGCGCACGGACATCAACAACTCCGACCTCCACATGAAAGCTGCCGACCGCGACCTCGCCGATGGTACAATGTGGAGCGCCGTCACGCACAGCGGCCCCACGGTCAGCATAGGCGCGTGGGCGGGTTATCGCGGCTACGGATTCGGACTCTCGCGTGCCATCATAGGCAGCGACAGCAAGACGTTCTCCATCGGTGCCACAGGTGGCAGCTACGGTGTGAACCTGCGCATCAACAGCTACCGTTCCGGCAAGCCCGACATCAGTGCAAAGGGCGAGAACTATTCCGACCGGCTCGAATGGAGCACCGAAGACCCTCTGCGCATGCGCTCGCTCTTCCTCGACGCATATTACATGTTCAACCGCAAGCGCTTCTCCTACGCAGCCGCCTACGACCAGTCGCTCCAGCAGCTGCGCTCTGCTGGTTCGTTGGTAGCAGGAGCTATGTATTACCACTCGCGCGTTGCCTTTGCCGACCCTCATAATTTCTTGTTACAGCTGTTGATGAACGACGTCGGCAAGTTCAAATTCACGCAAGCCAGCGTAGGTGCTGGCTACGCTTTCAACTGGGTACCGGCTCAGGGTTGGCTCATCAGCGCCATGACCGTACCGATGCTGACGTTCTACAACCGCATCACCGTCTGCACCTACGACCTCGACATCAGCGACGACATGAAAGAGTACCACCTTGTGCAGACCGGCGAGGAGCACATCAACAACCGAGTCAGCTGGAACTTCGACACGCGTCTGGCCATCAGCTACCAATGGCGACGTTACTATCTGCGCGCCTACAGCCACTACAACCACTTCCGCTACCGCAACGCCAGCGACCACGGCTACACGTCCTACTGGACCGTCTACTCCGCCTTCGGCTTCCGCTTTTGAATACCCAAAAATCATAATATAATAAGGAAAAGCGCAAAAAAAATCGGTCTGAAAGATAACACTTGCCTAATAATTCATATCTTTGCAGCGCATTTTGGTGCTTGAAAAGATATGAGAAAACTTATTAGACATCATTGCGTCTGGATTATATTGACCGTTCCGGCCCTTTTCAACTGTACGGGTGAGACGACTCATTACGCCACCCAACATAATAAGGAGCAGGAAGTTATCGAGAGTTCTTCCTATACCGAGAAGGCTGTTCTGGATCTCTACGCCAGCGACCCTAAACGTGCTTTAGTGCTGATTGACTCAGCAGAGTTACTGGGCAACGTTTCCAGTTTCCGCGCCAACCTGTTGCGAGCACAAGTCTATGCCTATCCGAGTGAAGTCACTGACCTCGACACCGCCCAGGTGATAGCCGAGGCGTTGTTGGAGCACGACTCCCTCAAGACCGACGTTGAGAATCGCAAGAGCGTACTGCGCTTGCTCATTGATATCGCGCGCGTTCATCTTTATTATAGCGATCAAGAGCGATGGGCCACTGAACTTGCCATGCTTTGTCGGGAGCAAGGCGATTTGACTGAGGCGCTACGCACGGAGTCGGAGATAGGCATCGTGCTCACCCACTTAGGGCAGCGTGAGGATGGCCTCAGCATGATCGATAATGCTATTCGACAACTCGACTCGCAACGCCATTTCGAAGAACTCGACGCTTGTGTTATCGCCATAAAGCGAAAACTCACAGCCCTCAGCCTGTTACCCTCCGCTACCCTATCCGATGACTCTATTCCCCAAGAACAGCCCTACGCCGAGATCATAGCGCTCGCCAACCATCTCATAGACAAGCTCAACGACTACGAGCAACACCCCAACGACTACGCCGACGGCTCGTCGCGCCAGCCCGACACCGACGAGGTGCCCGGCTATTGCTCCTTCTACCGCGCTCAAGCTTATGCGTTCATAGCCAATGCTTACGCTTCACAAAGCATGAAGGGTAACGATAAAAGTGAGAAAGAGGTTGCCGCCGAGAAGGCGCGTGAGTACCTTTCCCTCTTCGAACAAACTCCTTACGGCCAGACCCTTAACGGACGTGTCGCGATAACGGGAGCACAATGTATATTAGGTGATTATGACAAGATGCTGGCCACATACGACGAGATAGACAGCATAGCGGACGCCGATACTTTACACTCCGAATATGTGTCGGAACTGCGCAATCGTGCCATCGCAGCCGCTGCCCGTGGTGACCATGCCGGCAGTCAGGATTACTGGCATCGCTACTCGTCATTGAGCGAGACGATAAACGAACAATTGCAGGCCAGCGAAGCCCATGAGCATGCAGCCCGCTATCAAGCACAGACGCTGAAACTGGCCCTACAGGAAGAAAAGACCGCACGGGAAAAAGCTATCCATTTGAGCCTCATCATCGGCCTTGCTTTCAGCTTCACGCTCGCCTTTATGCTTTATGTCTTGCGACAACGCCGCATTCTCAAAGAGAAGAACCGCATCCTGGCACGAAGGATTGAGGAGGTGCTAAAGCCCCAAAAAGACCCCTCTAAATCTCCCCGTCAGGGGAGACTTTCCTATCCCGTTGATGACAGTACGGAGCCTCTCCAAGACGATGACACCGCGCAGCCTCTCCCCTCCCTGACGGGAGGGGTTGGGGGTGGGTCTTCTCCCCTCCCTAACAGGGGATGGGTCGGGGGAGAGGCCGTTGGGGTCCTTGGGTCTTCTTCGTCGCTCTTTCGCCAACTCAGTCAAGCCATCATTGATGAGCATCTGTTCCTCGATCCATCGTTCGACCGTCAAGCAGCGATGGACCGCTTCCATTTATCCAAAGAACGCATCGGCACTGCATTTGCACAAGGCAGCGACTACACCTCTTTGTCCGCTTTTGTCACGGCCTGTCGTGTAGAGCATGCCGCTCGTCTCCTACTCGAGCGGCCAGAGATGCCCGTGGTACAGGTTGCAACCGCCAGCGGCTTTTCCAGTGTCAACCATTTTGGGCGCAGTTTTAAGAGCGCTTATGGCCTCTCGCCAACGGAATTCCGAAGACAGCGCGAACGGATGTAATTCCCCTTCAAGTTTCGCATGTGATGGCAGTTAAAGAAGTACTTGAACTTCCAAGCAAGGGGAGCTTGCGATAGTTGAGATTCCCCTTTCTGACTATGATTATTGTCTGATACGGCTCTGCATTTTGTCTACAGAGCCATTTATTTGTCGGACAAAAGCCAACAATTTGTCTGCACTCTTGGTTCGAAAAACAAAAAAGACTATTTTTGCACGACTTTTAATTGAATTAATAATGTTCGCACACGCGAAAGTTTATGGCCACCTACACACTCACCTGACTGCCTACCAACCCTGATATATATCCACGGCGGCTGACTATCGCCCATTAGATAAGAGCGAGCCGTCCTTTGCCAGGGTTCCAATCATTCAAGATAATCCCCTTGGTAGGATTCCAATCATTTAAAACAAGCCCTTGGCAGGACTCAAATAATTCAATTCAAATCAATCATTATCTATATATTAAATCTTATGGAAAAGAATTGCATGAAGAAAGATTTACTCCGCTCCATAACCGTGAGCGGCAAGAGGGTGAGCCTCCTTTTGGCATTCCTCTTGTACCCGTTTGCTCAGAATGCATGGGCTTTTTGGTACTATGATCACGCATGGGATGACACGGAGAAGAAAGTGATTAGGTGGGAGGGCTCACTCGCCTTCCATGAGTACGAAGCCCTCATAGCCAAAGATCCAGAAGCATGGGTTGAACTCACC
>CADCOX010000265.1 GCA_902803195.1 uncultured Bacteroidales bacterium | reverse complement strand
TGACTCCAGCGAATGGTCTTGAGGAAGATGCTGCGTTGCATCTGGTGTTGTTCGTCGTCCCAGAGGGCATCGAAGAGCAGGACGGCGCTGTCGGGGTCTGCAGAAGGTATGATGCAGATGTTGGAGGCTCCGTAGAGGTTGTCGTCCACGAGGATGGGCTCGGGCGATTTGGTCCAAGATGAGGGATCTAGGAGGTTGGCATTGGCAGGGGCTGTGAGCATGCCCAAAACGTGGAAGCGTGTCCAGATGCCGCTGGCCGAATAGCAAACGCAGACCTTGCTGCCGTCGGGCGAGAGGTAGGCTTGTGGGTTCTCGTTGACATAGATAGGGTAGGCCGAGCGGCTACCATCGGGGTTAATCCATTGACGCTCCCACTCGTAGTCGGGACGCGAGAGAAGTACGCGCTCGGACGAGACGGTGCAAGGGTCGCTGAGGCTGGCGATATAGATGCACTGCGTCTCGTGCTCTACGCGGCGCTTAGGCCAGCCCGACCAGAGGAGATAGAGTTGTCCATTCACCTCGAGCACATTGGGATGGATGCCATAGTTCCACTCGTCGTTGGTGCGCAGCGTGCCGCAGAGGGTCCAAGGGTCGTGCAATGGGTCGTCGCCAGCACATTGGATGACGTAGAGCTGGTGGTTGTCGGTGTTGTTGTCGTCGGCCTCGAAATAGATATACCAGCGATCGTGCAGACGGTAGATCTCAGGCGCCCAGATGTGGTAGAGGCCCATCGAGTCGCCGCTGAAGACCACCGTCTCGGCAACATCGGGCAAGTGGGTGAGGTCGGGCGTGGAAGACAGGCGGATGTCGTCGCGTGGCGATTGATGGGTGAAGTAATAAGTACCCTTGTAGTAGCAGGCATGAGGATAGCTGCCGTCCTCAAAGAGAAGGAGCGACTCGGTGGGCTCCTGTTTCTGGTGGCTGCAGGCGGCGAAGACCGTCAGGAGGGAGAGCAGACACGCGCGCAGAACGATGGAACGGCAAGCTGTCGAGGGTGTGCAGCGCGAGGCTGGCACAGAAGATGATGCGTGATTCTTCTTCATCGAGCGGAAAATGATTTTTGCGGTGCAAAGATAGGAAGAGTTCGCAACAGAGGCAAATTTTCAGCCAAGAAAAGGCATCGTGGGTATGAAAAGTGTAGGATGAACGGATTTTTTCGTGAATTGAAGAGAATTTGGCAATCTTTTATTAAATAATAGTCTAATTTTGCAGTGGAAAACCAATTTTAACCCATAAGATTATGAAGAAATTCCCTTCCCTGACAACTCTTGCGGCCACCGTGGTGATGCTGTGCGGCACGAGTTGCTCGAGTCAGGCTGGCCGAGTGCCAGCCGACGAGATTTTCGAACCCTATGCGGCCACTGCTCTTCGTGCACCCTCCGTGCCGCTGGTTGTCTCTGACCCCTATTTCTCCATCTGGTCGCCTTACGACAAACTCACCGACGGCACTACTCGCCATTGGACTAACGACGAGAAACCCCTTGAGGGCCTGCTCACTGTGGACGGCACCGTCTACCGCTGGATGGGCGCAGAGCGCTTCGTCCTGAAGAGCATCGCCCCGATGGCCGACGAAGCAGCTTGGGAAGCCGACTACACTCGCGATGTGCAGCGCGATGGTTGGCAGCGTCCTGAGTTCGTTCCTGCCAACTGGCAACGCGGACGTGCCGCCTGGGGCTCCGACGGACTCGATTTCGTACGCACCCATTGGAGCGACCTCAACAGCGACCTTTACGTGCGTCGCGTTGTGAACCTCACCGCCGACGACCTGAAGGAAGACCTTTGGATGATCTATTCCCACGACGATGTTTTCGAGCTCTTTGTGAACGGCACAAAGGTGGCCGACACAGGCGAGACGTGGGTGGACGGCGTGCGTCTGCATTTGGATGGCGAGTTGAAAGGCCTGCTGCATGAAGGCGAGAACGTGATAGCTGCCCACTGCCACAACACGACCGGCGGTGCTTACACCGACTTCGGACTCTTCAAGAACATGAGCGAGAAGACTTCTGTGACGACAGCCGAGCAGAAGAGCGTCAGCGTGCTGGCCACGAACACTTACTATACGTTCGCGTGCGGACCTGTGGAACTGAAGGTGGTTTTCACCGCTCCCATGCTGATTGACGACTACGACCTGCTCTCTGCTCCCATCAACTACATCTCCTATCAGGTGAAAGCCACCGACGGCAAGAAGCACGAGGTGAAGATGCAAATCAGCGCTGCCCGTGAGTTGGTGTTGAACAAGGCCTCTCAGCCCACTCGCTCTGAGATTGTCACCGAGGGCGGTGTGCAGTACGCCAAGAGCGGTACCATCGACCAGCCTATCCTGGCCAAGAAGGGCGATGGCATCTGCATCGACTGGGGTTACCTCTACATCCCCGCCATCAACGGCACTGTCGCGCTGGCCGAAGGCGACCAGCTGGTGTTCAGCAACGACATGGGCGCCGTGGATAAGGCTGCAAGCTACATGATGATCGGCTACGACGAGGTGCTCGACATCGAATATATGTACAAGCGCTACAAGGGCTACTGGGCTCACGAAGGTGAGGTTACCATCTTCGATATGTTCGGCCGCCTGAACAAGGACTACGCTAGCATCATGAAGCGCTGCCGTGAGTTCGACAAGATGATCTACGACGACGCCATGAAGGCTGGCGACAAGAAGTATGCCGAAGTGCTCTCCGCTTCCTATCGCCACGTCATCGCTGCCCACAAACTCTTCAAGGACGAGGATGGCAACCTGCTCTTCTTCTCGAAGGAGAACAACTCCAACGGCTGCGTCAACACCGTCGATCTGACCTACCCCGAGTCGCCTCTCTTCCTGGCCTATAATCCCGAGCTGCAGAAGGCACAGATGACATCCATCTTCGACTATAGCCTGAGTGGCCGTTGGACGAAACCCTTCGCCGCACACGACTTGGGCACCTATCCTATTGCCAATGGTCAGGTGTACGGCGGCGATATGCCGCTGGAGGAAGCTGGCAATATGCTGACGCTGGCTGCTCAGATTTGCCGCATTGAGAACAGCACGAAGTATGTCGACAAGTACTGGGATGTCATCACGACGTGGGCCGATTACCTCTCCGAGAATGGTCAGGACCCTGCCAACCAGCTTTGCACCGACGATTTCGCAGGCCATTGGGCTCACAACTGCAACCTCAGCGTCAAGGCCATCATGGGCGTTGCCGGCTATGCTGAGATGGCTCGCATCAAGGGCGACCAAAGCACTGCCGACAAGTATATGACTCGCGCCAAGGAGATGGCCGTGAAATGGGAGCAGGACGCTCGCGAAGGCGACCACTACCGTCTGGCCTTCGACCGCGAGAACACTTGGAGTCAGAAGTACAACATGATCTGGGATAAGCTCTGGGGCACCAACCTCTTCCCCAATGACGCTATGGAGCGCGATGTGCAGTACTACCTGACTCAGCAGAATCGTTATGGCCTGCCCCTCGACTGCCGCAAGGACTACACGAAGAGCGACTGGATCATGTGGACGGCCGGTATGGCCAAGGACAAGGACGATTTCCTGAAGTTCGTCGCTCCGCTCTACGATTATATGAACGAGACCGGTTCGCGCGTCCCGACGAGCGACTGGTATGACACGAAGACAGGTCTGATGGTCGGCTTCAAAGCCCGCTCGGTCATCGCCGGCCACTGGATGCGTGTTCTCGTTGACAAGCAAGCAAAATAATCATCAATAACCTAAAAACTGATTAGCTATGAGAATGAGACTGAAAAGCAAAGCATTCTCGCCATTGGTCCTCATCACCGCCGTGCTCGTAGGCTCAGCAACCATCGGTTGCGAGTCTTCGACCACGGTCGAGGACTATTATGGCGTTCAGTCGTCGGCACCCTTCGACCCGTCGAAGCCTGTGACGATCACTGAGTTCACCCCCACTTCGGGGAGTGTGGGCCAGCAAATCTGCATCAAGGGCTCAAACTTCGGCAATGACACCTCGCAGGTTCACGTGAAGATTGGCGGCAAAGATGCCGTCGTCGTGAGTTGCCGCAGCGAGGCGCTCTATGCCTACGTTCCCAGCGCTGCCTACGACCAGGTCGATGGTACGACGCTGAAAGGCTCCGTCTCTGTCGAGGTTGGCGGTAAGACGGGCAAGGCCGCAGGGGCTTTCACCTACGAGCGTAAGATGGTCGTAGGACGTCTGTGCGGTAAGTTCTATGAACGTGAGTCCGACGTCGTCTGGGCCGATGGCTCGTATGCCAGCAGCCTCGAAGGCGTCAGCGGTTTCAAGAACGATGGTGTCATGCAGTTCTCGCCCTACAACCACGACCACCTGTTCATCGTCTATGACCAGGAACCCCACTTCGGCGTCGTGGCCCACGGCATCCAGTTGCTCGACCTGAAGGAGAAGACCGTGCAGACCATTCTGCCGCTTTCGATGTTCTCCAACGAGCGTTTGCGTACCATCGACTTCGCCGTCGACCCCTTTGCTTATAATGCCGACGGTACCTTCGAGACGAGAATCAACGAGGATGGCGACACCGTCATCGTCGGGCGTGCCCCCGAAGGATGGGTCGAACGTGCCACTCCTGAACAGAAGCGCTGGCGCGAGCACCTCATTATCTCGGCCGATAACGACGACAGCAACTATCGTGCTCACTCAGTCTATATTGTCGACCGTGACGCCGATGGCAACTTCAGCCGTAACTCACAGGTGCGTCAGCTGGCCAACTATCGTCAGTGCAACGGCGCCAGCCTGCACCCCGTCAATGGCGAACTCTACTTCACCAGCTATCAGAAGGGCGAAGTGATCCGCCTCGATATGGAGAAATACTGGGATACGCTCATTCCCAACGAAGATGGCGTTCGCATGACATGGGACCCCTACGTGAACAACAATCTCTTTGACGCCGCTTCAGGCGCCAGCTCCGGCACCGGGGCCTTCGAGATTCTGTTCACCGTACAGGATACTTATTGGGAGTTCCAGATTGACATCCATCCCTCTGGTAAGTTCGCCTACATCGTTGTCATCAACCGCAACTACATCCTGCGCACCGACTACGACGAGAAGACCAAGAAGTTCTCTGCTCCTTACGTCATCGCAGGCGACATGAGTGCTGAAGGATTTACCGATGGCGTAGGTAAGAGCGCACGTTTGCGCCGCCCCTATCAGGGCACATTCGTGAAGAACGAAGAATATGAGGCCGCCGGCAACGACGACATCTACGACTTCTACTTCTGCGATAGCCGCAACGATGCCATCCGTCTGCTCACCCCCGAAGGTATCGTCAAGACCTATGCTGGCGGTAGCGCTGCCACACACGCTGACGGCCAGACCTATGGTAACGAGAATGGCGAGCTGCGCGACTTCGCACGCTTCCATCGTCCCACAGGCCTCGTGAATGACGTCCACCGCGATGCCATCACAGGCCAGAACACCTTGATTTTCTACATCCTCGACACGGGTAACTTCTGCATCCGCACCATCACGATGGAGGAGAACCTCGAATCTACGGAACCAAAAGAGGAGACTATTCCACTTCAACAGTAAAGCCCCCGACCACTATGAAAAAATATATAGCAACAATCATACTCCTGCTCGGTACGGCTTTCGCAGCTATGGCACAGCAGGAAGTCACTATTACGGGTGTCGTCAGCGATGACACAGGCCCTCTGCCAGGCGTCAACGTCACCGTCAAGGACGGTAAAGGTCTTGGCACCATCACTAATGCCAATGGTCAGTACACCATCAAGATGGAGCAGTACAAGACGCTGGTATTCTCTTACATGGGTTTCGAGAGCAAAGAGGTTTTCGTTAAAGATCAGAAAACGGTAGATGTCACCCTCTCTGAATCGAAGGTCAGCGCTATGGACGAGGTCGTCGTCACAGGTATGCAGGCCCAGAAGAAACTCACGCTGACGGGTGCCGTCACCAACGTGAAGATGGAAGAGCTGAAGCACTTCAACACGTCCAATATCACGAACACCCTCGCCGGTAACGTAGCCGGTGTGCTCGCTTTCCAGAAGTCAGGTCAGCCCGGTAAGAACACCTCGGAGTTCTGGATTCGCGGTATCTCCACTTTCGGTGCCAGCAACTCGGCCTACATCCTGGTAGACGGCTTCGAGCGCGAGAATCTTGACGACATCAACATCGAGGATATCGAATCGTTCTCTGTCCTGAAGGACGCCTCTGCCACCGCTATCTACGGTTCGAAGGGCGCTAACGGCGTCGTGCTCATCACGACGAAGCACGGTCGTGCTGGCAAGGTCGACATCAACGCCAAGTTCGAGACCTCCTACAACACACGTACCATCACGCCTGAGTTCGTCAGCGGTTTCGACTACGCCAAATACTTGAACGAAGCACGCGTCACCCGCAACCTCGGCGTGCTCTATCAGCCTGTCGAACTCGACATCATCCGCTACGGCCTCGACCCCGACCTCTATCCGAACGTCGACTGGCAGGATCTCCTGCTGAAGGACGGCGCCATGAGCTATCGCGCCAACCTCAACATCAGCGGCGGTGGCGAGACTGCTCGCTACTACGTCTCGATGGCCTACACGCAGGATCAAGGTATGTACAAGACCGATAAGACCCTGCGCGAGCGCTACGACACCAATGCCAACTACGACCGCTGGAACTATCGTATGAACGTCGACGTCGATGTCACGAAGACCACCATACTGAAGTTCGGTATCAGCGGCAACCTGAACAAGCGTAACTCCCCGGGTATCGGCGACGATAGGGTCTGGGGCCAGATGTTCGGTTACAACCCGCTCTACACTCCTGTACTCTACAGCAACGGTCTGTTCCCTGCAAAGGGTGTCTTCAATGAGTCAGAAGAGAACGGTGTGACCGTCTATAAGCTCGACGAGAACTACATCAACCCGTGGGTCAGCTCCACACAGACGGGTTACAACACCGAGTGGCAGAACAACATCCAGACGAACATCACCCTTGAGCAAGACCTCAAGTTCATCACTAAGGGCTTGAAGTTCACCGGCCGCTTCGGTTACGACACCTATAATAACAACAGCATCCAGCACCACCGCCTGCCCGCCCTCTATGCCGCCCGCTCGCGCAACACCGAGACTGGTCAGCTCGACTTCCAGCAAGTGCAGTCGGTTCAGGATATGACGCAGTCGAGCGCCAACAGCGGTTCACGCCGCGAGTTCCTCGACCTGTTGCTCCACTGGGACCGTCAGTTCTGGGATTACCACAACTTTGCCGCCAACGTGAAGTTCACTGAGGATCAGGACATCTCGACGCAGAACCTGGGCTCGGATATCAAGAACTCCGTCTCGCGCAAGAACAAGGGCCTGGCTGCTCAGTTCACCTACAACTTTGCTTCGCGTTACTTCGCTGACTTCAACTTCGGTTACAACGGCTCTGAGAACTTTGCCGACGGCCACCGCTGGGGCTTCTTCCCCGCTTGGTCGGTAGCTTGGAACGTAGGCGAAGAGCCTTGGATCAAGAAGAACGTGAAGTGGATTGACATGTTCAAGATCCGCTTCTCCAATGGT
Source organism: uncultured Bacteroidales bacterium (assembly GCA_902803195.1). Classification (GTDB taxonomy): domain Bacteria; phylum Bacteroidota; class Bacteroidia; order Bacteroidales; family Bacteroidaceae; genus Physcousia. Next base: position 5,358 of record CADCOX010000265.1, on the reverse strand, counting down.
CGCGTAGGTTCTGATGCTACGGGTAGCAACCGCTTCCCCTACCTCTACACCCTCGAGGCCAGTGGCAACGGCTACACATGGGGCCAGAATGGAACCAACAGCTACGGCAGTATCCGCTATCGTCAGGTAGCCTCTGAGTACGTCACTTGGGAAGTCGCCACGAAGAACGACCTCGGTATCGACCTCGTCTTGTTCGACAACCGCTTCTCGCTGACGATGGACTACTTCGACGAGAAACGTACAGGCATCTTCCAGGAACGCCGCTTCCTGCCGACCACCGTCGGTCTGGAGTACTGGGATAATAATGGCTGGAACTACCCGAAGGCCAACGTGGGCGCAGTCAGCTCTCGCGGTTTCGACGGCAACTTCTCCTACAACGACAAGTTCGGACAGGTCGGTCTGACCGTTCGCGGCAATATCACCTACAGCAAGAACAAGATTGAAGAGTACGATGAGGAGAACAATGTCTACGGCTACCAGAACCAGTATGGCTATCGCGTCAACCAGGTTCGCGGTCTTATCGCCGAAGGCCTGTTCAAGGACTACGACGACATCCGCAACAGCCCGACGCAGGAGTTTGGCACTGTTCAGCCCGGTGATATCAAGTACAAAGACGTCAATGGTGACGGCGTGGTCAACAACGGCGATGTCTGTGCCATCGGTGCCACCGATCGTCCTAGCCTCATTTACGGTCTTGGCGTAAGTGTCACGTGGAAGGGCTTCGACTTCAACCTCCACCTTCAGGGAGCTGGCAAGAGCACCTTCTCGACCTACGGCAAGTGCGTCTGGGCCTTCAGCGAGAGCCAGTGGGGTAACATCTTCAAGGGTCAGCTCGACAACCGCTGGGTAGACAGCGAGACGGCTGCCAAGATTGGCATTCAGGCCAACGAAGATCCTAATGCTACTTATCCGCGCCTCAGCTACGGCGGCAACAGCAACAACGATCGCAACAGTACATTCTGGCTGCGCGATGGTCGTTACCTCCGTCTGAAGAACCTCGACATCGGTTACACGCTGCCTAAGCATATCGTCAACCAGATTCACTTCTCCAATATCCGCGTCTATGTGGCAGCCACTAACCTGTTCTTCCTCCACAAGAAGTTCAGCACGTGGGATCCCGAATCCCTGCAACCTCGTGGCGAGGACTATCCGATCACGAAGGCCATCACAGCCGGTTTGCAAGTTAATATCTAATATTAAGGCATGAAGATTATGAAAAAGATTATTGCTAAATATGTGTTGTCGATAGTCTGCGTGGCTGGATTCATGACGGCTTGTGCCGACCTCGACTCCGACAAATACTTCGGCGACCGCAAGACGCTCGAGAGCGTCTTTACCGACCGCGAACAGGTCGACCAGTGGCTCGCACACGCTTTCTCGTTCTTGACGGGCTCCAACTTCGAGGTCTGCTCCAAGGGCGGTACGGGCGGTGAGAATGCAGCTTGGAACCCCTTCTGCTTCGCCGACGACATCTACTACGGCGACCGTGACTATGCTTACGGCGATGCTAAGGACCGCGGCTTCACATCCTACAACACGTTCCGTGAGGGCGGCTATACTGAGGCCGTTGGTCAGGACGCATGGGTGCGTAGCTATCAAGGTATCTATCAGGCCAGCATCTTCATCAAGAACATCGACATGAACACCGACCTCACCGCGGAGGATCGTCTCGACAAGAAGGGTCAGGCCCGCTTCGTTCGTGCGTACTACTATTGGTTGCTCCTGCGCAAGTTCGGTCCTATACCCATCATGCCCGACGAAGGTGCCGACTATACGCTCGAATATGATGACCTCGCAACTCCACGTTCGACTTATGAGGAGTGTGCCAACTACATCGCCGACGAGATGGTGAAGGCCGCTAGCGAGATTTCTCCCCGTTGGACCAACAAGCGTGACGAAGCCAATATCGCCCGCCCAACGCGCGGCGCCTGCTTGGCTACACGTGCAATCGCGCTGACCTACGCTGCCAGCCCGTTGGCTAATGGACAGCTCAAGAACGGACATCACCCCTCCAACGTCACCGACAACATCGCGAAGAACCTGCACAACTTCGACGGCACGCCTCTGCTTTCGCTCAACTACGACGAGTCGAAGTGGGCTCGCGCTGCAGCCGCCTGCAAGGATGTGATGGACCTCGGAGGCTACGAGCTTTATCACGCTGGCTACAACGCTGATCCTACAGACGGACGCCCCAAGACGGTGACGCCCGACTACGACCCTGTCTTCTCCGAGAACAACTGGCCGAATGGATGGAAGGATGTCGATCCCTATCTCTCCTATCGCGACCTCTTTAATGGTACTGCCAGCGCAGCCGACAATCCTGAACTCATCTTCACTCGTGGTTCCAATATGAGTATGGGCGACAACGACAATGGCCTCGGCGCTATGGTGGCCCACTCGATGCCCGTCTCCATCAACGGTTGGAACACACACGGAATGACTCAGAAGATGTGCGACACCTACTATATGCGCGACGGCTCAGATGCTCCTGGTATGTATCGTGAGTGGCGTCAGGATGGCGTCGACGGTAACGATATGGGCAACAGCGAGGAACGCGCCACAGGTTGGACCTCACGCAGCGAGATCAACAACGGCGACTATCCTGAGCTCTCGCAGGACTTGCGTGCTTATCCAGGTATGAATGTTTCCAAGCAGTATGTCCGTCGTGAACCGCGCTTCTATGCCAGCGTAGGCTTCAGTGGAAGCTACTGGGAGCAACTGCAGAATCCCACACAGTCACAGCGCAACGCTCAGGTGTTCTACTATCGTGGAGGTGGTAACGGCTACATTAATGCTTTCTCCTATCTCCGTACGGGTATTGGCATCAAGAAGTTCTATCATCCCGATGACTACCGCGATGCACAGCATGACTATGGTCATCTTCGCACTAAGTTTGAACCTGCCATCCGTTATGCAGACATCCTGTTGATGTACGCAGAATGCCTCAATGAACTCACCCAGAGCTATACCATCAAGAGCTGGCAGGGTAAGGATATGACCATCAGTCGCAACATCGACGAGATGAAGAAGGGCATTCAGCCTGTACGCATCCGTGCCGGACTGCACGACTACACGGCCGACGAGTATGCCGACGTCAATGCCTTCCGTGCTAAGGTCAAGCGTGAACGCATGATCGAGTTCATGGGCGAAGGTAAGCGCTACTTCGACCTTCGTCGTTGGATGGATGCTCCCGTCGAGGAGAACAAGCGCGTCTATGGCCTCAACGTTTTCCAGACGGTAGCCAAGCGCGACGAGTTCATGCAGGTCATCCCTGTCTACAACCTCTCCGCCAACTTCAACGACAAGATGTACTTCTGGCCCATCTCGCACACCGACCTCAAGCGTAACAAGAACCTCGTTCAGAACCCTGGTTGGACGTACAACGATTAAAAGATCCTCTCCCGGCCCCTCCAATCAAGGAGGGGAGGGTGGTTACATTTCATAAATAGAATTATTATAATCAGATAGTTATGAAGACCAAGATATTCAATCTACTATTCCTTGCCGGAGTTGCCGTCACGGGTGGCGTGCTCACCTCCTGCAACGATGAGTGGAAAGAGGAACAGTACGAGCACTTCATCAGTTTCAAGGCTCCGCTGAACGACAACGGTGTCACCGCCGTCTACGTTCCTTTCACTCGCCACGACGACGATGGCAAGCCCCTCTACGGCAAGAATGGTATCTCACACTACGAACTCCCCGTCATCGTCAGCGGCACCACCCATAACGACCGCGACCTCGTCATTCAGTTCGGACACAGCGACACCCTTGACATTCTCAACGTTGAGCGCTTCGGGTCGCCCTCCTATCGTTCTGACATCGTAGACCTCTACTACAAGGATATGAGCCAGTTCGCCACTTATCCCGCTTCGCTCAACATTCCCAAGGGGCAGGATATCGCGTTGCTCAAGATTCAGTTCGACTTCAACGGCATCGATCTCAAGGACAAATGGGTGCTGCCCATCGAGATCAAGAGCGATGAGAGCTATACGCCCCATCCCCGTAAGAACTATGCCAAAGCGATGCTGCGCATTTATCCTTACAACGACTATTCGGGCAACTATTCAGCTACCACGCTCACCATCACCAACGCCGACGACCCAACAAACGCTACGGGCATGGAAACAGCTCGCGGCTATGTGGTTGACGAGAATACCATCTTCTTCTATGCCGGCAACATCGATGAAACACGTGTAGACCGCCAGAACTACAAGGTGTTCTTCAAGTTCATCCCCGATGAGACGAACCCCAACATCGGCCACATTGAGCTCTCGTCTGATAATGCCGAGAAGAATGGTTTTGTCAACACGGGAAAAGCCTCTTATCGTATCTACGAACAGGCCGATGAGGTACAGCCTTGGCTCATGCACCGTTACGTCATCATCAGCGGCATCGAGTACAACTACACTGACTACACATCGGTTGATGGCTATCCGATGGAATACACAGTCAAAGGTATCCTCACGCTCGAACGTCAACTCAACACCCAGATTCCGAATGAAGACCAAGCTATTCAGTGGTAATACACGCTCTATACTGACTGCGCTGCTGTTTCTCATGAACAGCGGCGCAGCCGTCTCTAATCCCGTCGACTACGTCTCGCCTTTGGTCGGCACAATGTCCAAACACTCGCTATCGACGGGCAATACCTATCCGGCTATCGCTCTGCCCTGGGGCATGAACTTCTGGACTCCCCAGACGGGCCGTATGGGCGACGGATGGGCCTACGTCTACACCGAGGACAAGCTCCGCGGCATCAAGCAGACCCACCAGCCATCACCTTGGATCAATGACTACGGGCAGTTCTCGATTATGCCCACCACGCGCACCGTCTTCCGTGAGAACGATCGTGCATCGTGGTTCAGTCATAAGGCTGAGGTTGCCACACCTTATTACTATAAGGTCTACTTGGCTGACTGGGACGTCACCGCCGAGCTAGCCCCCACCGAGCGAGCTGCCATTATGCGGTTGACCTATCCCGAGACCTCTGAGGCTCGCATCGTCATCGACCCCTTCGATGGTGGTTCCTGCCTGCAGATTGATGAGAGCAATCGTCGTGTGATGGGTTATACCACCAAGAACAGCGGTGGTGTGCCCGAAGGTTTTAAGAACTACTTCGTCATAGAGTTCTCACATCCCATCGCCTTCTCGGCCCTCTATGGCGACAAACACGGTGGCGACAAACTCGTGGAAAACGTAGTAATGATGGCTGACAATCACGTCATTGGCGTTGTCGGTTTTCCCGCCCTGAAACGCGGCGAGCAAGTGACTTTGCGCATCGCTTCGTCCTTCATCAGCTACGAGCAGGCCGTGCGAAACCTTCAGGAGCTGGGCGACCGTTCTTTCGACGAGGTCTGT
>CADCOX010000264.1 GCA_902803195.1 uncultured Bacteroidales bacterium | reverse complement strand
TCAGATTGGTTTCCCCATCATGATACGTTCTGCTTACGCCCTCGGTGGCCTCGGATCGGGTATTTGTCCTGATGAGGAGAAATTCATTGAGCTGGCCGAGAGCGCTTTCACGTTTGCACCGCAGATCCTCGTAGAGGAGAGCCTGAAGGGTTGGAAGGAGATTGAGTTCGAGTGCATCCGCGATGCCAACGACCGCTGCTTCACCGTGGCTTCGATGGAGAACTTCGACCCCCTCGGCATCCATACTGGCGAGTCGATAGTCGTGGCTCCTACTTGCTCCCTTACTGAAGAGCAGGTGAAGATGCTGCAGGATATTACGATTAAATGTGTCAAGCATCTCGGCATCGTAGGCGAATGTAATATTCAATTTGCCTTTAACGCCCAGACCAATGACTACCGTATCATCGAGATCAACGCACGTCTGTCGCGTTCCAGCGCTTTGGCTTCCAAGGCTACGGGCTATCCGCTCGCCTTCGTGGCTGCCAAAATCGCTCTCGGCTACACGCTCGACCAAATTGGCGAGATGGGCACGACCAACTCGGCTTACGTAGCACCTTCGCTCGACTATATGATTTGCAAGATTCCACGTTGGGACTTGACCAAGTTCGCCGGCGTTTCGCGTCAGATTGGTTCCTCCATGAAGAGCGTCGGCGAGATCATGAGCATCGGTCGCTCGTTCGAAGAGATGCTTCAGAAAGGCCTGCGCATGATAGGCCAGGGGATGCACGGTTTCGTGGGCAACGAGCATGTTCGCTTCGACGATTTGGACGACGCCCTTGAGAATCCCACCGACCTCCGCATCTTTGCCATTGCACAGGCGTTGGAGGAGGACTACACCGTGGAGCGCATCGAACAGCTGACGAAGATTGACCCGTGGTTCATCACGCGCATGAAGCATATCGTAGACCTCAAGCATCAGCTCGAAGGCTACAATTCGCTCGAGGAACTTCCCGATGCCTTCCTGCTCGAAGTGAAGCAGGCTGGTTTCAGCGATTTCCAGATTGCGCGATTCGTTCTGAAGCCCGGTCCCGGCAGCTTGGAGAAAGAGAACCTCATGGTGCGCCGCCATCGCAAGCAGCGCGGCATCCTTCCCTCCGTGAAGCGCATTCCCACTGTGGCCAGCGAGCATCCCGAGCTCACCAACTATCTCTATTTCACCTACACCCACGTCCCTGCTTTCCAGGATGCCTTCAGTGTAGGCGCCGCTCTCGATGGCTCACCCGTCGAGAACTACACTCCCTCTCACGACATCTCCTACTATCACAACGACAAGTCGGTCATCGTGCTCGGCTCAGGTGCTTATCGCATCGGCTCCTCGGTCGAGTTCGACTGGTGCTCGGTCAACGCCATCAACACGGCTCGCAAGTTGGGCTATAAGTCCATCATGATCAACTACAACCCCGAGACCGTGTCGACCGACTACGACATGTGCGATCGTCTCTACTTCGATGAGTTGACTCTCGAGCGCGTACTCGATGTCATCGAATTGGAGCAACCGCGCGGTGTCATCGTCAGCGTGGGCGGACAGATTCCGAACAACCTCGCCATGAAGCTCTATCGTCAGGGCGTGCCCGTGCTTGGCACTTCACCTGTCGACATCGACCGCGCTGAGAACCGCGACAAATTCTCGGCCATGCTCGACAAGCTCGGCGTAGACCAACCTGCATGGCGTGCTCTGACCAGCCTCGAGGATATCAAGGAATTTGTCAGCGAAGTTGGCTATCCCGTTCTCGTGCGTCCGTCGTACGTCCTCTCCGGCGCTGCCATGAATGTCTGCTATGACGACGAGGAGTTGGAGCGCTTCCTGAATATGGCCACCGAGGTATCGAAGGAATTCCCCGTAGTGGTGTCGAAGTTCATGACGGAGACGAAAGAAATTGAGTTCGACGCAGTAGCCGACAAGGGAGAAATCGTCGAATACGCTATCTCCGAGCACGTGGAATATGCTGGCGTACACTCTGGCGATGCCACGATGGTATTCCCGGCGCAGAACGTCTATTTCAGCACTATCCGTCAGATGAAGAAGATCTCGCGCAAGATAGCTGCCGAGCTCAACATCAGCGGCCCCTTCAATATCCAGTTCTTGGCAAAGAACCGCGAGGTGAAGGTCATCGAGTGCAACCTCCGTGCCTCGCGTTCGTTTCCCTTCGTGTCGAAGATTCTGAAGCGCAACTTCATCGAGACGGCCACGAAGATCATGCTCGACGCTCCTTACCAGCGTGCTGAGAAGAGCGAGTTCGACATCGACCGCATTGGCGTTAAGGCCAGCCAGTTCTCGTTCGCTCGTCTGCAGAATGCCGACCCCGTTTTGGGTGTCGATATGAGTTCCACGGGTGAGGTCGGTTGCCTTGGTGATGACTTGCATGAGGCTTTGCTCAACGCGCTCATCGCTACGGGCTATCGCATTCCCAAGAAGGCAGTGCTCATCTCCTCGGGCGGCGTCAAGGGTAAGCTCGACCTCTTGGAGCCTGCGCGCCAGCTTGTGCAGAAGGGGCTTGATGTTTACGCCACCGCAGGCACAGCGGCTTTCTTGAACGAGAATGGCGTCTTTGCCCGCAGCGTAAGCTGGCCTGACGAGGAAGACGACCAGAACGTCATCCACCTCATTGCCCAACACAAGTTCGACCTCATCGTCAACGTGCCGAAGAACCGTACGAAGCGCGAGCTTACTAACGGCTATCGCATCCGTCGTGCAGCCATCGACCACAACACGCCGTTGATGACCAATACGCGTCTGGCCAAGGCTTTCATCGAAGCCTTTACTTCGATGGACCTCGAGGACATCAAGATCAAATCGTGGCAGGAGTATAACGCGTGAACGTTGTGACTTACGTCCCTATCATCAAGCGGGGTCGCGTCTATTTGAAGACGCGGCCCCGTTGGTTGTTTTACTTTTTGGGATGTCGAGATATCGGAATATCGAAATGCCGTTATCTTGAGAAACCCTCTTTTCACCAATCGTCATCGTCGTTGCCAACGATACCGTTCTTGACGGCTTCTTCGATTTTATCGATGACGGCGTTGGAGTAAGCGTGTGTCATCACGAGTGCCTTGGCGCAAGTGCGCTTCTGCGCATCTTTAGGCACAAAGGGGTAGTGGTGAGCCAGTTCCCATTGTTCGTCGTAGAGGTTCTCGTTCGTCTTGTCGTCCTTCTTCCGCTTCGAGTCACCGTAGGTGCGACGATCGTCGTCGGCCATCATGGTGATCCATCCGCCGCTGACGTCGGCCAGGATGTCGTAGCTCTGTACGGTGTAGGTGACGCGTATCTTCCCGTCCTTGATGTCGAGTCGGATAATCGGGGTGATGCTGACCGAGTATTTGTTGAGCGTACCCGTATGTTCCACGATGTTGGCGATGGTCGAGGATATGATGATGCAACCGGCATCCATGTCGTTGAGAGTGATGGCCTGCTTGTCCTTGAAGGTAGCGGTAGCCCAGTAGTTGAGGGTCACGTAGAGCTGTTGTTTGCTCTTGCCAGGGGCTTCGATGACCTCTTGGTAGGTCAGCGATTCGTTCTTGTCGAGCGTCAGGCCGCTGGCGATGTTAGCGGCTGCGTCAATCCATTTGTCGCCATAGCGATCTTTGGCATATTTCTCAAGGTCGGCAGCTTTCATGAGCTGAGCGTAACTGTTCATCGCGCCGAAAGCGAAGATGAGAGAGAGGAAAAGTGAAAAGCGTTTCATGACAATCTGTTTTTTTAGGGTTTGAATTAGCGTTATTGTTGTTTAGGGGGGTATGAGTCTTTACTCATCTTCCATTGCGTAGGCTAAGAAGATTTTGAGGATATTTACGAAGCGTTTCATGATGATTGTATTTTTTGGGGTTGAACTTCTGTTTGACGATGCAAAGGTCAGCAGAAAACCCGATGTGTGCAAGCCCTCATCAAAAAAAGTGTCCCTTTGCATGCGACAGTTCGACTTATCTGCGACAGATGAAGGCCATATCCCCGTTTTGTGTCGCAAAAGACCTCAAAACTCCCCCTCTCGCCGCCCTTTTAGACTGAGCGAATTATACCTCTATGGCTTCTATATCTTCTCCTAAAAAAGTTCATCCCCCAAGATTCAAATCCCAGCGTATGAGGGAATAAATCTTGGGGGATGAAGATAAATAAATGTACGGGCGTGTGCGAACGTAGGGAGTGGAGAGCCAGTCCCGTCGCTACTTCTTCAACTTGAACTTGTAGCCGAGGGTAAGTTGGAAGACGCCGTTGCGAGCGGGCTCATCGGGGTCATCCTCCTCGTTGACGGTCAGCAGGCCTATGTTGTAGCGGGCGTCGAGAACGATGTGGCGCTTGAACTCGTAGCTGAGGCCTATGGGGATGGCTATATCAAACTTACGGCAATCCTTGCGGATGTTGGTGCGCGTGTCTACGTTGGTATAGATCTTGGTATCGCCCATCTTGACATCACTCTTGAGGGAACTGACTACGTGGGCATTGGTGAGGAAACCGAATTGCACGCCTGTCTTCAGTGCCAGGCCTTTCCAAACGTAGAAGTTGGCCACAACGGGCAGGTTGATGTAGCCGAGGTCAAGCTTGTTATTGTAGCCTTCGAATTTGACGCCGTCTTCCGTGAATTTGTAGTTTTCCCATGCGCAGCCCTGCCCCGTATAGTTGAGAGCGGCGGTGAGGCCCAACCATCGGGTGGCTTGGTACTCCAGTTCCACGCCTACAAATGCGCCTGAGTTGGGATTGCTCTTGATGGAGCCTACATGATGGTCGAACTGTACGTCGGGGGCGTTGGAGAGGGTGGCTATGCTCGTGCCGAGTTTAGGCTGAATCGAGAGGGTGCCAGGGGCGTATTGGGCATTAGCAGCGATGGCGGCCAACACGGTAGCGGCCAGCAGGAATAGTCTTTTCATAGTCAAAGTCGTGTTCCAGTTTATTTAGCTGGTTCGTAATAATAAGTGGTGGAGGGCGTGTAGATGCCGGCCGTGATGCCAGCAAGGAAACCGTCCCAGAAGGTCTGTTGCGTGCGCATGCGAAAATGCTGGGTGTCGCGCACATGATTTTCGGCCTTGTCCTGAGTCATCTCAGCCAGACCATAGAGGAATTGATGGTTCTTCACTTTGGCTACGCGGACAGCCTCGGCGTCAAGTGCCATGCCGACATTGACCTCCTGCACGTAGCAACTGGTGAGCATCAAGGAAGCGCTGATGCACAGGGCGCATAAAACAGTCTTTTTCATTTTCTGCCGATTTGATAAGCAATGACTCACCTCTTCAACGAGAGAAAAGGTGAGTCATGGGGGTTAATAATCAGAACTTATAGCGGATACCTGCAAGGAAAATACCTTGTTCACCGAAGCCCAGTTCGGCAAAGCCACGAAGCTTAGAGCCGCCGGCTTCCATGCCGATGAGTGAGAGCTGCCAGTTGACGGTGGCGGCTGTACCGGATTCCTTGTCGCCTGTGTCCAGCTTGTCCTTCAGTGAGAGCACGGTCACGCCGATGCCCAGCTTGGAGTACATGCCGAAGTGCTTGCGGCGCAGAAAGTCGGCTTTCACGGCGGGCAGGAGGCTGAAGTAGCAGCTGCGGGATGTGCCACACTTTGCGTCGTGCAAGTAAAGATCCTTGTTGTTGATGAGGATGGCGCCGATACCGCCTACGCCAAGCCAGGGCTTCACACGATAGAAATACTCCACTGTCATCGGACCGAAGAATTTCTCGTTCTCGTTGCTGAGACTACCACCTGTAACTGAGAGGGTGACCAGGTCCTCGAGGAACGAGAAGTACTGCGAGTTGGAGTAGACACCATAGGTAATGCCCACTTCATGTTTGTTGCCGTAGTCCACTTGTTGGGCTTGTGCGGTTCCGCAGAGGGTGAGGGCGGCTACCAGCGAGAGGAATAGCTTTTTCATTGTTTGTTGGATTAAGTATTAAAAGTTTTAGAAGTTGAATGAATTACTTGTTGATCGGGGCTCAATCGTCCTTAAGATGGTGCAAAGGTAACACTATTTCTTAAAAGCCCATGCATAAAAGCAGAAAAATTAATCTTTTCGGAGAAAAAAACTATCTGTGCTCATTCTGCTCACCATTTCACGGGCTGATTGTCACGGCCTAAGCAGCCGATGGCTTGCACGTGAGTGCCTGGTTCGGCATGGATAGGCGAATCGGCTTTGTAGCCCTGCATGCGGCAGGCCGTGAGGACTACGGTGGCGCTGTCGCGGACGGTGATGAAGTCCCACGAAGCCTCGAGGTTCGTGAGGGCTGGGTTGCCGCCTGAGAAGGCTTCTACGTTCGTGAGCGAGGTGTGCCCGAGGCCTTCGATGAGGATGGGGTGGACGTCCTCCAGCCGTTCGCCAGCATTGGCGATGATGGAGCCTTGGGCTATCTGCCAGTTGCGGTTCTTCCATTGGCTGCCGAGCTTGTGTATGCCCACGCCTACGCAGTCGAAGTTGAAGTTCGTCAGCTGCCCGTAGGTCTCGCGGCCCAGGTAGATGCCGCCATAGACGCCGAACGTGAAGAGGTCGATGAGTTGCGCGTTGTCGGTGTTGTCTATCCAGTAGGTGAAGGTCTTGCGGCGTACCACGGAGTCGATGACGTTGCGCGAGAACGAGCGCCTGAACTCTCGCATATTGGCTGGGTTGACGTGGCAATGGAGGATGCGTGGCACGTCATAGCAGCGGTCGATGGCGATGAACGTTCCGCTGAGGGGGTAGCCATAGCAGTGCTCAAATAAAATCTGTTCGCATGCGTGAGGCGCGTGCGCACGAAAGTCCATCGCCATGTACTCGCCGTAGAAGGTGAGTGCGCTGAGTGTGACGCCCTGCACGGGTTGCCGCTGTGACAGTTGGATGGTGGGCGGGTAGGGGATGATGCGGCTGTCGTCCTGCCACGCCTGCTCGGGGTAGTAGAATTGTATGCCCCGCACTTGTGTGGCCGACTCTACGGTGAGGAAAGGCTGCGACTGGTCGCGGATGACGAACAGCGAGCCCGTAGGCCCTGAGCGGTCGGGTAGCGCTGTGCCGCGTCCCGTGGGGCCGTGTGCTCCCACGAGGCTTACGTTTCGGCGCAGTATGAGCCCTCCGTCCATGGGATAACCGCCTTCGGCTGGTTCGACGTAGAGGACGCCGCCGAGCGGACTCATGCGGTCGATGGCGGCTTGAAGGTTCTGGCGGTTCACGTCGGAGCTGTTCGTGGGCAGCACGCCGACGGCTTGCACCGACTGCCAGCCCTGGGCGTGGATGAGGGCGCAACCGAGCAACAGGAGGCCGATGGCCGCGAGATGACGAAGACGGATGGTATGCATGGAGAGGTCGTTTTTAACGTTGTCGACGGCAAAGTTAGGACTTTCTTTCCAAAGAGCAGCCATTCGGGCGGAAAAAACTGCCCAGAGCGCGTACGAATGGACGATTCTATGTCATTCTCGTGAGAATAACAGTTCTCCGCAGCTCATTTTTGGTGGATATTATTGCATGGATGTACCTTCCGGAGGTTCTACGACAGTCTGATGAAGGGCTCATATCTAGTTTGAATCGGAAAGGAATAGGCGCGCAATGCCGTCCATCGCTGTCTTGATGCTTGAGGATTTCGTGAGATTATTAGAGCGTAAATGGGAAGGAGTTCTTGAAGTATCAAGCGTCCTTTTGGGCCGAGCGAAGAAGTTCTTCGCAGAGCCAAGCACCGTAAGCGCAGAGCGAAAGAGTTGGGTAAGTTAATGAGGTAAAGAATTAATGGGTTAAGAAGTTGGGAGTAAAAACGGTCGTCTTTGCCCTCAATTTGTATGATTTCGTGCTAATCATGTACGGAATAAGTGCCCAAACTACTATTCAGGAGGCTTTTTCTTTGCTTTTTGTTTCGAAATACTTATTTTTGCCGACATTAAAGCCAACAACTGATATGAAAAGCCTATTCAACTTGCTCGTTCTCACGCTATCCTTGTTGCCCTCGCAGGGGTGGAGTTTCATGCGTATACAAGAGTATCAACGCCCTGCGTCGCTCTTATCTGCTGCTACAGTTCAACGTCAAGGGCCTATGTTCAACGACTCCACGCAGTCCCAGTCTCTAGATGGCGGCCGGATGGTGGTGCGTGAGCAGACCACTTTTCAGACCTCGGGGCATTGGAAGCCCGCAACAGACGTCCGCTCCGACCTCGTGATGGTCTATGGGGCCAACGACCGCCCAGGCGAGACCTTTCGACAACGAGTGCAGTCGTGGCGCGACCGTGGCTACACCACCCACTTCATGACAGGCATCGCATGGGGCGATTATCAGGATTACTTCACAGGCAAGTGGGACGGCCAATGGCACCTTGACGAAGGTCAGAAGCAAGTCGATGGCGATACCATTTGGCACGGGCGGCTGGTCCCGTATATCGTTCCGTCGCGCAACTACCTGAGATACTTCAAAGAGCGTCACATCAAACCTGTGATAGACGCAGGCATCAGTGCCATCTTCCTTGAGGAACCGGAGTTCTGGGCTCGCAGTGGCTACAGCGAAGCGTTCAAACGCGAATGGCAGGACTATTATGGCTTCCCATGGCGACCGCAACACGAATCGGCCGAGAACACTTACCTCTCCAACAAGCTGAAGTACCATCTCTATTATCGCGCGCTCGACGAAGCCTTCACTTATGCCAAGACCTACGGACGTGAGCGAGGACTTGATGTGCGTTGCTACGTCCCCACTCACTCTCTGCTCAACTATGCCCAGTGGCAGATCGTCAGCCCCGAAGCCTCATTGGCTTCCATGGAGAACTGCGACGGCTATATTGCACAAGTGTGGACGGGTACGTCGCGCGAACCTAATTACTATAATGGCGTACGGAAAGAGCGTACTTTCGAGACGGCTTTCCTCGAGTACGGCTGCATGTACTCGATGGTGGCACCGACGAACCGACGTGTCTATTTCCTTACTGACCCTATTGAGGATCGCGCCAGAGACTGGCAGGACTTCCGCCGCAACTATCAGGCCACTTTCACGGCCCAACTGCTTTATCCATGCAATAACTTCTTCGAGGTGATGCCCTGGCCCGACCGCATCTACGAAGGCCTATATCGCAAGAGCCTCGACAGCGATGAGCGCATCCGCATACCCCGTTTCTACAGCACTCAGATGCAGGTGATGATCAACGCCCTGAACGATATGCCCCTCAGTGCCAACAAACTCAGTGGTACTCAGGGCGTGAGCGTCTTGATGTCCAACTCGCTGATGTTCCAGCGTTCGCCTCAACCCGTGGAAGGCTACGACGACCCGCAATTATCCAACTTCTACGGCCTTGCACTTCCCCTACTGAAACGTGGGGTGCCCGTGGGCATCGTCCATCTTGAGAACACGGGCTACGCCGAAACGTGGAAGGACACCCGCGTGCTGCTGATGAGCTATTCCAATCAGAAACCCATGTCGGCTGCAGAGAATGAGCACATCGCACAATGGGTGCGCAACGGCGGGCAACTCGTTTATGCCGGTCGTGACGACGACGCCTTCCAACGCGTCTATGAGTGGTGGAATCAGGGCAATAACCATTACGACTCGCCTGCCGATCATCTGTTCTCGCTCATGGGCATACCGCCTTCGGCAACTGCTGGAACCTACCGCTATGGCAAAGGTTCCGTTCAACTCATCAGACAGGATCCGAAAGAGTTTGTCATGCAACAGCAAGGCGATACACCTCTGACAGATGCAGTGAGGACTGCTTTGAAGGTGGTGGACTACAAAAACGATTTCCGTCTTACACGTGGAGCCTACGAGTTGGCTGCCGTGCTGGACGAGGATGCAGTCAGTTCGGCTCCTCTTACACTCCGCGGCCTCTTCATTGACCTGTTCGACCCCCAACTGCCCGTCCTTCGCCAGAAGACCATCCTGCCTGGAGAACAGGCGTTCTTGTATAATATTGCCAGCGTGCCCGACCCTCGACGTCCTCAGGTGCTGGCAGCCGCTTCACGTCAGTACGACGAACAAGTCGGCCCTCATTCCTTCGCTTTCATTTCCAAAAGTCCTGCCGAGACCACGAACGTCATGCGCATCCTTCTGCCCAAGAAGCCAAGACGGATACGTGTCGCAGGAAGCTATGAGAGTAGCTGGGATAAGCACAGCCATACGCTATGGCTCTCCTTTGAGAATCAGCCCGACGGTGTAAAGGTGGAGATTGATTATGGCAATAGGTAAAGGCTCTTGAGTTTCGCAAGTTCTGAATTCCATTGGCTTTTAGGTCGCTTTGCTCCACTCGGTATCCCAAAAGGTGACGCTTGATACTTCAAGAAGCGTCTCTTCGAGACGAACGGAGGCCGTAGTCCGGCCAATACATAACAAGCAAGGCTTCAGTAAAGATTGTTATGCCAAGGGCAAGATGCTCTTGACAAGCCATCCCCGAAGAACGGAATGGATGCTGCAGGGCTGTTTTGACCACATTTCAGCCTTTTTAGACCGATAAGTGCGCCTTTCTGCTGAAAATAGTCCGTACCTTTGCAGCAGAAAAACAGATTAAAGTCTGCCCTAATTATGAGAACATTGAAGATTTGCATGATTCTGGCGAGCCTGCTGTCGTTACAGTTGTCGTGGGCGCAGGGGCTCTCGCTGGTTCCCACCAAACCCTCGGCGGCACCCGATTATTTTTGCACTTGGAACATCCAAGGTTACGTGAACAGCTACGCCAGCAGCGAACGCATGCGCCAGGAGATGAACGAGTCCAATGTGCTCGGCCGTGGCGCCTTCGGCAATTGGGTGAACTTTTATCCATCGGTGCGAAGCGACCTCTATTTCGTGCTCGATGACTCGTGGGACATCCCTGCCGAAGGCTATCAGGGCAGTGACCATCCCGCCATCGGACTGTTAGAACTTGATGCCACGCGTTTCCCTTCGTTCAAAGGTACACCCGTGCAGCGAATGAAGGGGCTTGCCGACAGCATCGTAGCCTGCGGATGGAAAGGCCTCGGGCTGTGGGTGGCAGCCCAGAAAGCTGCACAGCTGTCAGACGAGGACGAGACCACCTTCTGGCACAAGCGGCTACGCGAGATGGAAGCTGCCGGCGTGCGTTATTGGAAGGTCGACTGGGGCCGCCGCGACCGCGACGACGACTTCCGCCGAAAACTCGCTGTCGACGCACGCACGCTGGCGCCTCATCTGATGGTGGAGAATGCCATGAAGAACGAGTACGTGGCTTTCAGCGATGCTTTCCGCACTTACGACGTGGAGAATATCATCGCCCAGCCGGTGACCATCGACCGCGTGGCGCGTCTGTTGCCTTTCAGCCGCTCGGGCGAGGCACGCGGACTCATCAACTGCGAGGACGAGCCCTACATCGCCGTGGGACTGGGCTGTGCCATAGGCGTGATGCGTCATCCCTTTGTTGGGACGCTACCCGACGGCCGCCCCGACGATGTCTTCCCGACGGCCGTGCGCAACCTCAAATGCCGCCTTGATGAGGTAGTCCGTGCCGTGCGTTGGCATCGCATCGCTGAGCCTTTTGGCGTGAACGCCGACTGCCGTGTTGACAATGTCCGCCTCCATGACTACTGGACTTATCATCAGGGCGAGAGTTGGGCTCCCCACAATGAGGGCGAGGCCGTCCGTGCCGATGCGCCCGCTCGCATCAGTCGCCGCATGCCGTTGCCCGAGGTCATGAGTAGCGACGACGACCGTCCCTACATCCTCGCTTCGCGCTATCCTAATGGTGCCACGGCTCTCGCTGCCATCGGGCGCACGTTGGACCGCTCCTATGTCTCGCGCCCGGTAGACGTGCGCATTGAGATCGACGACTGGCAGGCGCCCATCGGTCTCTTTGGCGTCCTGGGGAATGTCACCATTCATTTCGCTTCGCCTCTGCCCACGACCAACCGCTTGCGCGTGCTTGCACAAGATTTGAAAGCAGAACGAGCCATCGACGTCACCGCTCAAGTGCGCATCCTGCCCGATAGAATCATCCTACCAGCCACCCTCGTCCGCCGAGTAGGACTCAGCGCGGCCACTCCCGGCGACCTTTCCGACCCGGGGCTGGTCATTCAGCTGAGATAGGGTCGCCTTTCGTTCCGCCCTTAAGCTTCGATAGCTTCGATAGTATCATTAGCTTCTATAGTTCCTATCATCTCCATAGCCAAAAGAAACAACTGCTATGAAAAGACTTTTCTTGATCGTTATGCTGGCCAGCGTCGGTCTATCGGCCATGCGTGCGCAGCAGCAACAAGTGACAAGCGGTAATCCTATTTTCCGCGGATGGTACGCCGACCCCGAGGGAGCCGTGCTCGATGGGCGCTACTGGGTGTTCCCCACCTACAGTGCACCCTATGACGAGCAGCTGTTCTTCGATGCCTTCTCGTCCACCGACCTCGTTCATTGGCAGAAGCATGAACGTGTACTCGAGCAGAAGAACATCCCTTGGCTGCGGCGTGCCCTTTGGGCTCCCTCCGTCATCGAGCACCAAGGCCGATACTACCTCTTCTTCGGCGGCAACGACGTTCATGAAGGTGAGATCGGAGGCATTGGCGTGGCTGTGGCCGACCGACCCGAAGGTCCCTATAAAGATGCTCTTGGACATCCACTCATCAACGAGATTGTCAATGGCGCACAACCCATCGACCAGTTCGTCTTCCGCGACGATGACGGGCAGTTCTACATGTACTACGGTGGCTGGCGCCATTGCAATGTGTGCCGTCTCAGTTCCGACCTGCTCAGCATCGTGCCTTGGGAGGATGGACAGAAGTTCCACGAGATTACGCCCAGCGAGAGCTACGTCGAAGGTCCCTTCATGCTCAAACGTGGTGGAAAGTACTACTTCATGTGGAGCGAAGGCGGATGGACAGGCCCCGACTACTGCGTGGCCTACGCCATTGCCGACAGCCCCTTCGGCCCCTTCCGTCGCATCGGAAAGATCCTGCAGGGCGACCCACAGGTGGCTATGGGCGCCGGCCACCACTCCGTCATCCAAGGCCCGGGTCCTGACGAGTACTACATCATCTACCATCGCCGCCCGCTCACAGAGACCGACGGCAACAGTCGTGAGACTTGCATCGACCGTCTTGTGTTCCGTCCAGACGGCACCATCGAGCCCGTCCGCATGACCCTCGAGGGCGTGCCTGCAAGCCCTCTCAGCGGCTCGGCCACTACCCAACAGCGTCCTCTGACCTCCTATGTCAACCCGCTCCTCGGCACCGCCACCCTCTGGGAGCCCGAGGACCTCGGTTATGTTCGCACGTGGAAGGAGCGCACCTGGGGCGCCGAGGTGTTCCCCGGTAGTTCATTGCCCAATGCTATGGTGCAATGCACCCCTGCCACGATGTACCATAGCGGAGCCGGCTATCAGTACGAGGATCCCACAATCCTTGGCTTTGGGCATACGGCCAAAGGACATTGGGGTGGACTCCACGTTCCCCTGCTGCCTGCCACTGGGCGTTTCTCGGCCACCGACTACGCCTCGCCTTACAGCCACACCAACGAGAGCGCTCACCCTGGCTACTATCAAGTCTATCTGCAACGCTACCATGTCAACGCTGAGCTGACGTCAACCCTCCGTTGCGCCGTCCATCGCTACACCTTCCGTCCCGACGACGAGAAGCACCTGCTGGCCGACATGACCCACTCCAACAACGATGTCCGTGACTGGAGCATTCAGCGTGAGGGCGACCACGCCTTCTCCGGCTCGCAGAACGGCGAAGGGCGCATCTACTTCTACGCTGTGACCAACTACGCCATACGCGACCTCCAGCAGAGGCAGGACCGCCGTGGCGTCATTACCGACATCGCTTTTGCCGACAGCCGGCAGCAGGAACCGCTTGTCGTGAAGGTGGGCTTCTCGTTCGTCAGCATCGACAATGCACGTCTGAACCTTCAGTCCGAGGTGGGGGAGAAGGAGTTCGACCATATTCGTGCCGAGGCCGATGCTACATGGGAGCACGAACTCCAGAAACTGCAGGTCGAAGGCGGCACCGAACGTCAGCGCGGACTCTTCTATAGCACCCTTTACCGCTCACTCCTGTGGCCTTCGCTCCGCAGCGATGTCAACGGCGAGTATCGCGATGCCCGTGGACAGGTCGTGCGTGCCGACTTTCGCTACTACACCGATCCCTCCTTCTGGGATGACTATCGCAACAAAGACATCCTGCTCGGACTGCTGTGCCCCGATGTCATCTCCGATGTCATCATGTCATGCATAGACCGCGGCGAGAAGCAGGGAGGCTATTTCCCAACTTTCTTCCACGGCGACCACGGCTCAGCCGTCGTAGCCGGCAACTGGCTTCGAGGCATTCACTCCTTCGACCTGCGCCGAGCCTACACCTTATTATACAACAACGCCTTCCGTCCAGGACGGGGTGGGCGACCCTATCTCGACGAGTACCTGCGCCAAGGATGGATAGCCGAGAAGGACACCACTGACGTCCCGACGTGGGACGAGTACAAAGCTGCCGTCACCAAGACCGTCGAGTATGCCTACGACGACTACGCTACTGCTCTCATCGCCCGAGAGCTGGGCGACCGCAAGAGTGAGCGCGAACTCATGCGACGCTCCATGAACTACAAGCACCTCTTCGACCGCCAGACAGGCTTCTGGCGAGGTCGCATCGCCGACGGCTCGTGGATTCAAGACTTCCGGCCTTACTACCCTTATTTCGCCTATCAGTACCGTGAGGCCAATGCCTGGAACTCACTCTTCTTTGCACCCCATGACCCCAAGGGAGTCGTCGCCCTCTATCCCTCCAAGCGTGCTGTTGAACTCAAACTCGACTCACTCTTCACCGAGCCTTGGCGCGGCTACGAAGCTCACAACATGACGGGCTTTATCGGCAACTACTGTCACGGCAATCAACCTGCTCACAGTATCCCCTACGTCTACTATTTCGTTGACCGTCAGCCCAAGGCACAGGCCGTCCTCGACAGCATCATGAACCGCTTCTACGACATGGGCCGCGAACACCTCGCCTATGCCGGCATGGATGATGCAGGCGAGATGTCCTCGTGGTATGTCCTCAATGCCATCGGCCTCTACACCTACTCTCCTGCCGACCCCGAGTACATCGTCAGCGTCCCCCTCTTCTCATCCGTTCGCTTCACCTTCGCCGACGGCCACGTCACCACCATCCGTCGTCAAGGCATAGGGCGACGCATCACAGCCATCAAGGCCGACAAGCGTCACGTCAAAGGCTGGTTCCTCAGTCACGATCTCTTGCGCCGCAGCTCCACCATCACTATACAAGTCAGCCAATAGCGCGTCATACGTTCAGTGCTTCGTCACATCTATACGCGTTGGCAAGTCGGAAGAACCGAGTTGCGCACTATCTTGTGACAGCGAGGGCGGCTGCGACGAGAGGATGAGTGCATAGCGTCCCGACTCGTCGGTGAGTACAGGGTGAGCGCCATTGACGGTGAACGATTCGTTCAGCGTCCTGTCCTCCTTGTCGACGTGGTCGCGCAACACCACCTCGAACACTCAGTCCTGAAACTTCTCCGCCTCCGCCTTGTGGCTCTGGAAGATGTAGCGGTAGAGGTTCGCCTCGTCGATGTACGTTATCGGCTGCATCACCGTGGCGCCGAATTGGTTACGGGTAGGGGTATTCACAGTTGTTATACCCCTCTCGGCCAACCTCTGCTTGGTGCGGGCTGGATTGACAAGCGTCAGTGCGCGGCACACGGCACCCAACATCCCGAGCCGTCAAACGTCGGCGTTCTCCTCGTCTGAATGATGGTGCACCATGTTTTTCATGCCGGGCGTTCGTCGCTTACCTCCCACGTGGGGAGGTCGCGTTCCGTCTGCCACAACGAGCAGGGGAACGATAACTGATTTATTAAGTTGTTTATCGTCCATTTCCTACATCAAACCACAACCCTGAGTGCCCTCCTACGCCCTGCCGCCAGTTGTATATCGTCCATTTCCTACATCAAACCACAACGGATTCCTGTTCCATTTATCTATCGTCCGGTTGTATATCGTCCATTTCCTACATCAAACCACAACTTCAAGAATGTTGATGAATTCTTGGCTTCGTTGTATATCGTCCATTTCCTACATCAAACCACAACATGCTCTTTTAGATGGCCGTAACTTAGAAGTTGTATATCGTCCATTTCCTACATCAAACCACAACTTGACCCAGCCAATCCAAAGCCTCGTACGGTTGTATATCGTCCATTTCCTACATCAAACCACAACCCCGCTACCTTCTCGCGCACGTACACGCTAGTTGTATATCGTCCATTTCCTACATCAAACCACAACCTTGATGAAGAGGTCGATGTTGCAGAAGGGTTGTATATCGTCCATTTCCTACATCAAACCACAACTCAATGCAGTTAAGGTTGCGGGCGGTATCGGTTGTATATCGTCCATTTCCTACATCAAACCACAACTGTCCGCCTCTCGCCAGCCTACTCGGTCTGTTGTATATCGTCCATTTCCTACATCAAACCACAACGTAGGGAGAGCGTTTAACTTGGTAACAAGGTTGTATATCGTCCATTTCCTACATCAAACCACAACTACTCGGCAGCTTTGGCCAATACCTCATCAGTTGTATATCGTCCATTTCCTACATCAAACCACAACTCGTTTTCAATGCTGAAAGCGAAGTGCTCGTTGTATATCGTCCATTTCCTACATCAAACCACAACTTAATCGCGTTTTCGTAGTTGCCCACGTTGGTTGTATATCGTCCATTTCCTACATCAAACCACAACCTTGGCTGCTTGCTTGATGAAGATATCCAGTTGTATATCGTCCATTTCCTACATCAAACCACAACCCCGTGGTGTGGCAAGCCTATCAGAGTGCGTTGTATATCGTCCATTTCCTACATCAAACCACAACTTGCACCGAAAGAATATTCATTACCCTCTAGTTGTATATCGTCCATTTCCTACATCAAACCACAACCCTCGCTGCGCATCTTGTAGCGCCTGAATGTTGTATATCGTCCATTTCCTACATCAAACCACAACCAAGCCTCGACGTAGAATTCCCGTACTATGTTGTATATCGTCCATTTCCTACATCAAACCACAACTCTGTTCCCCATTGTCCTTTGGCTGTATCAGTTGTATATCGTCCATTTCCTACATCAAACCACAACCGTTCACGCTCCACCCGGCATCAAGGTGCGTTGTATATCGTCCATTTCCTACATCAAACCACAACTTTTGCCATGATGGTAGTTATTTGTTGTAGGTTGTATATCGTCCATTTCCTACATCAAACCACAACGGATGCCAGAGCAGGTTGTAGGCCGTGAGCGTTGTATATCGTCCATTTCCTACATCAAACCACAACTTCGTGCTCAGGAGTTCCTCGAAAAGTGTGTTGTATATCGTCCATTTCCTACATCAAACCACAACGAGAAATCACAACTGACGCAATGGAAAAGGTTGTATATCGTCCATTTCCTACATCAAACCACAACGCTGGAACAGCAGCTCACCGAACGTGAGCGTTGTATATCGTCCATTTCCTACATCAAACCACAACCACGGCATTTAAGACGATGCACGCCGCGCAGTTGTATATCGTCCATTTCCTACATCAAACCACAACTACGAGTGCACGCTGCAGTTGAGGATTAGGTTGTATATCGTCCATTTCCTACATCAAACCACAACCTTGCGGGAGTGGCTGGTCAGTCTTTTTCGTTGTATATCGTCCATTTCCTACATCAAACCACAACTGTCCGTCGGCGTCAGCAGAACAACGGGCGGCTGTATATCGTCCATTTCCTACATCAAACCAC
>CADCOX010000263.1 GCA_902803195.1 uncultured Bacteroidales bacterium | reverse complement strand
GCCAGCGTGTAGCGCATCTGCGCCTGCTCGATGATGAAGTCATCGTGAAGCAGGTCGTCGATGACGTCCATGCAGAGCAGCTTGCCCGGATGTGTGTTGATGTGGAGTTCGCGGAAGACGGTCTTGATGTCTACGAGCTCACCCGCGTGTTCCTGGAACAGGTTCCTCACCTGCTCGGTCATTTGCCATTTGTTGAGGTGGCGTCCACCTGTCTTTTTCCCTTTTCCCATGGTCGTCGTTGTTTGAGTTAGTTTTGTGGTGCAAATATAGCAATAAATGCAAAACGACGACCAAACAAGCTGGGATTTAATGCTTTTTTAACAAACGCGGGTGGCGCGCAGCTGGCGATTGATGTCGTCGACGCGCTCAGTGGTGAGGGGATAGAAATGACATACAACGATGGCGAGCACGGCCACGGCGGCTGGGATGAACGACATGAGGTGGCGCAGGCACAGGAGTGCCGACTCGGGCTGCTGGAGGATGGTTTGTGCGGCCAACTGCTCGTCGGTACGAGGGGTATAGCCACAGGCCGAGAGGAGCCATAGCACGGCAGCGCCACCGATGGCACCGCCGAACTTCTGCGCCATGGAACTGGAGGAGAAGATGAGCCCCGTGGAGGCGGTGTGGAAGCGTAGCTCGGCATAGTCCGAGACATCGGCGTACATCGACCAGACGAGGGGTGACATAATGCCCGTGAGGATGCTGATGAGCACCTGCAGGAGGAGCATCAACCAAAAGCCTGCAGGCGTGACAGGAACGAAGAAGAAGATGATGCTGAGCACCACAAGGGCGCAATTGACGCAGATGAAGAGCGACTTCTTGCCCAACCGACGTGCCAGCCCAACGGTCAAGGCCACGCCGACCATATTGGCGACCTCGCCCACGCTGAGGAATAGGCCTGCGTAGAAGAGGAGTTGAAAAGCTGGAAAGTTGAAAAGCTGAAAATCAAGGGTTTGGTCGAAACCGATGATGTCGGCGAAATAGTAGGCGACAGTGGCGCCGCGGACGGTGCTGAAGAGATTGAAGCAGAGGGCTGCGCCGATGAGCAGCCACCAAGGACGGTTGTGCAGCAGCGCCTTGAAATCGGAGCCTACGCTGACAGTGGATACTGTCTTCACACGCTCTCGCGTCAGGGCAAAGCAAGCGAGGAAGAGGACAAAGCAGACAGCGGCGATGACCATCATGGCGTACTGCCAGGCAGAGGCCGTCGAGGACTGAGAAACCGATGACTTGAAGAAATTGACCAGCGGCTCCCATGCTGCCAGGGCGATGAACGAGCCGCCATAGGCGAAGAACATACGGAAGGAGGAGAAGACGGTCTTCTCCTGCGGGTCGTCAGTCATCACACCGAGCATGGCACCATAGGGGACGTTGATACCCGTGTAGACCGTCATCATGAGGATGTAGGTGACGTAAGCGTAGATGAGTTTGGCGCCATAGCTCCAGTCGGGCGTTGTGAACAACAGGATGCCTGCAATAGAGAACAGGGGCGCCACAAACAAGAGATAGGGGCGGTACTTGCCCCAGCGCGTAGAGGTACGGTCGGCGATGACACCCATCATAGGGTCGGAGACAGCATCCCAGATGCGGGTGACGAGCACCAGCACGCCTGCGTCGACGAGCGTGAGGCCGAAGACATTGCTGTAGAAGAACGGGAGGTAGTAGGAGAACACCTTCCAGAACATGGACGACGACATGTCGCCAAAGCCATAGCCGATGCGCTCGAGGAGTGAGATTTTTTGATTAGTAGCCATAGGGGGGGTATAGAATTGTTTTGAAAGACCTTTATCTATTCATTCTCTGTCGATGGCGCGAGCCGTTCGTAGACGAAATGGCGGAAACGGACTTTGCCACCACCGACAGCACAAAGGGCTGGTCGCAGGGCAATGAACTCGCCGAGGTTGTTGTGGTGGAAAGCCGACACATCGATGCCCTCGGCCAAAGACAACCATGAGCCATCTCGTTTTTGGACGCTAACAGCGAGCTGTCCTCCTCGGTTCTGCAGCCGAAGGGTCAGCCGAGTGCCAATCGTGTTGGGCAGTTGCTGGGTCGACGCCGAGTCCCGATAGACGGTGAGGTGCTGACGGTCGGCCAGGATGCCGGCGTAGGCTTTCTCGTTGTAGAAAAGCAGCAATCCACCTGCGCCCCGCCTCTTGTCGATGGCCACTTCCACCTGGACGGCGTAGTGAGTGTCCATGGCCGTGATGAGGGCCAGACGGGCATCCTTTGGCGAGGTGCCGCGTCCGGGCAGGCAGAGAGCGCCCCGCTCGAGGGCGACCGCCTGCGTGATATTCTCGTTCCAGCCGGTCCACTGCCATCCTAATTGTGCTGACCCGAAGTCGTCGGAAAGCACGGGGCTGGAGGTCTCGACATTGTCGCAAGGATAATCTTTAACGGGACGATACCAACCACCTCGCGTCCACTCGATGGGCTCGATGAGCGTATAGCGACCCAAGGCGTAAGCATCTCGATTGTAAGCATGATAAACCATCCACCACTGCCCGCCGGGGCCCTCGACGATGGTGCCATGTCCCTTTGACCACCAACGCTCGTCGGCCGAATACGTGTGGACAATGGGGTTGTAGGGCGATTCCTCCCACGGACCATAGAGGTCGCGAGCGCGTGCGCAGACAGCCATGTGACTGGTGGCAGGACCTGCCGTTCCGCCTTCAGCCGAGGTCATATAGTAGTAGCCATCGTGGTAGGTGAGTTTAGGCGATTCCAGACAGAAGCATTCTGTTTCCCATTCTTTGGGATATGCCCATCCACGGTACACCGTCTTCGTCTCGCCCGCGCGAGCCAGACCATCGGACGTGAGCGGCGTCACCCGACCGAAGTTGGTGAAGAGATAGCGCTTGCCTTCAGGCGTTACAACAAGGCCTGGGTCAATGCCGTCGATGTGCAAGTCGACAGGTTCTGTCCAAGGCCCACGGACGTCCTTCGCCGTCGTTACCCAGTTGGTTCCTCCTGCCGGATAGTAGATAAAGAAGGTGTCGCCCACCTTCTGGAAATCAGGCGCCCAAGCCGCGCCACGGAAATGGCTGACGGCACGACAGACAGGTTCCCAGTGGAAGAGGTCGCGCGAGTGCCAGATAAGGAAACCGGGCTGGTAGAAGTTGGCGGTATGGGTCATGTAATAGTCCTCGCCATCGCGGACGATAGAAGGGTCGGGATAGTCGCCAGCGAGGATGGCGACTGGGAATTGCGCCCATGCGGTCAAATGACTTATCAACATGAGCAAGAGGCAGTTGTGGCGTAACGTCATCAGCGCAGAAGAATTAGGTGAGCGATTTCATTTACGATTCTTGCGGATAAGCGCTTTGATGGTCTCCACGCTGGCCGACGTGGTCAGCCCATCCTCGGGCGTGTGGAGGCAGTAGTCGATGAGGCGGTCGACAGAGGAGACAGCGACATGCAAGCGAGTGTCGGCTGTGGCGTAGTAGATGAGGACGCGCCCATCGTCGTCCTGAATCCAACCATTGGAGAATGCTACATTCATCACATCGCCCAAGTACTCTTGTCCCTCAGGCACAAGGAAGTAGCCGCCAGGCTGGGCGATGACACGCGTGGGGTCGTCGAGGGCCGTCATGTACATGTAGAGGACATAGCGCAAGCCGTCGGCCGTGCCACGCACGCCATGGGCCAGATGCAGCCACCCCTGCGGCGTGCGCAGCGGATGAGGTCCTTCGCCGTTCTTAACCTCCATGATGGTGTGGTAATGACGTGGGTTGATGATAACCTCGTCGTGCACAACAGCATGGGTGATATCATCGACCAAAGCCCATCCGATGCCTCCGCCCGAACCGGTGTCGATGAAACCATCCTGCGGACGCGTGTAGAAGGCATACCACTGACCGTGGACGGGTTGACCATCAACCATTTTTGTACGAATGAACTCGGGGTGGAGGACGACATTGCGCTGCTGGCTGGGGGACTGCAAGTCGGGCAGGCGTTCCCAGTTGATGAGATCGCGGGTGCGAGCGATGCCAGCTGCTGCTGTGGCGGCGCTCAGGTCGGAGGGGCAACTGTCGTCATGCCGCTCGACGCAGAAGATGCCGTAAATCCAGCCATCCTCATGCTGTGTCAGGCGCATATCATAGACATTGGTGGCCGGCACGACACTCTCGGGCAGGGTAATGGGTTCATCCCAGAAGCGGAAATTGTCCACACCATTGGGCGACTCGGCGACGGCGAAGAAACTCTTGCGGTCGGCTCCCTCGACGCGGCACACCAACAGATAGCGGCCATTCAATTTGATGGCACCAGCGTTCAAGACGGCATTCATCATGATGCGCTGCATCAGGTAGGGGTTGTCCTCGGGCGAGAAGTCATAGCGCCACTCGAGGGGCGTATGCTCGGCTGTGAGGATGGGATAGCGGTATTTCTCGTAGATGCCATTGCCCCAAGGCAGCGGCTCGTTGGGGCGAGTCAGCAATTCCTCGTGATGCGCCCGTATTTCTTTCAATCGTTCTGTAAAAGTCTGGCTGCTCATGTGATACTTATTTTTAACTTTTCATTTTTCACTTTTCACTTCTCACATCTTTCAGCATGAGTATTTTCTTGTCTTTCACCATCTTGCAGAAGTCATCGGCATCCTTGGTGCCGGGTGCAGGTGCAAAGTACTGACGGCGGTCGGCGTTGCGCCAGACGAGGAAGTAGCTGATGGGGTACTTCTCAATCTGAGGCTTCAGCACGCATGTCCACCAAGTCGGGTCGGGGATATTCTGGTAACCGCACTCCGTGAGAGCCACTAGCCGCTTGCCCTCTTGCGCCAGTTTGCAGAGCGTGGTGAGGTCCTTGTTCAACTGACTGATGAAAGCCTCCTCGCCGTTGCGCTGCTGATAGGCATCCAAGCCGATGATGTCCACGCGCTCGTGGCCAGGGTAGGTCTCGAGCACATCGGGTTCAAAGCCGTAGTTGGGACTCCAACTCCAGAGAATGTTATAAGGCAGCGACCGAGCGACGAAGTCCTGAGTCAGATTCCACAGGGCGCGATACTCCTGACTGGAGCACAGCCCGCGTCCCCACCAGAACCAGCCGCCGCTGTTCTCGTGCCAGGGACGGAAGATGAAGGGTATCTGGCGGCCTTGTTCGTCCTTGAGCGATACAAGGAAATTGGTGAGGCGCCCCAGCCAGACCTCGAACACGCCTTGGACGTTGCCACCCGGTAGCACGGCGGCAACGGTGTTCTTGCCCCGTTCGTCGGCACTCACCCATGCCGTGCCGCCCGTCAGCGGATTGCGAGGATGCCAAGAGATGGTGACGATGCCGCCGCGTTGATGCTGGGCGATAATCTCGCGACGCATCAGGTCGAAGGGCACGCTATCGAGGTTTTTCTCATCGCCCAGCTCGATGCCACCCAGTTCAAAGCCCATCACAGCGGGATAATCGCCTACAAGGTCGCGGACGTCACTGCGACCGTCTTCGTAGCTCCAGCCAAGGCCGTAGAACGGATCGTCCTGATGACCGAACATGATGCCTTGACGCTGCAGACGCTGCAGGCGTTGCCTAAGCAGCTGTGCCGTAGTGGATGCTTTCTTGGCCACAGGCGAGAGGCGATAGGAGATGACGTCACGAGCGGGCACCGTCAGCGTGCGCCACACCTTGTCGACGGTCTG
>CADCOX010000262.1 GCA_902803195.1 uncultured Bacteroidales bacterium | reverse complement strand
TCTTGCGGCCGCGCTCCCTCTTGCCCTTCTTGCGGCCGCGCTCCCTCTTGCCCTTCTTGCGGCCGCGCTCCCTCTTGCCCTTCTTGCGGCCGCGCCCTTTGTTCGGCCTTTTTGCGGCCGTGCCCCTTTTGTCCTTCTTGCCGCCGCGCTCCCTCTTGCCCTTCTTGCGGCCGCGCCCCCTCTTGCCCTTCTTGCGGCCGCGCCCCTCTTCCCATTCTTGCGGCCGCGCTCCCTCTTGCCCTTCTTGCGGCCGCGCCCCTCTTGCCCCTCTTCACGGCCGCGCCCTTTGTTCGGCCTTTTTGCGGCCTTTCCCCCTTTTGTCCTTCTTCACGGCCGTGGTGCCCGCCGTTTTTGACGGCGGTTCCCCCCTGCTTCGCCCCCCTCTTCGCCGCCCTTCCCCCTCCTTCCTCCTTCGTTATGGCGAGAAAAGCGCAAGGAAAATGAAAGATTTTTGGCTCAGAGTTTTGTCATTCGGCACTTATTTACTAATTTTGCGCCGTTTTTTAGAAAGCATACCTTCAGACATTAACAACAGAACAGAAATATGAGTCAAAAATTCCCTGAACACGCTCACTTCAATCTGACCGAAGTGAACCACGAAATACTCGAGCAGTGGGACCGCGAAGACCTCTTCCACCGCAGCATCAGCGAGCGCGAGGGTTGCCCCTCCTTCGTCTTCTTTGAAGGTCCTCCCTCGGCCAACGGACACCCCGGTATCCATCACGTCCTGGCACGCTCCATCAAGGACACCTTCTGCCGCTTCAAGACCATGAAAGGCTTCCAAGTCCACCGCAAAGCCGGCTGGGACACCCACGGACTCCCCGTCGAACTCGGCGTCGAGAAGGAACTCGGCATCACCAAGGAAGACATCGGCAAGACCATCTCCATCGACGACTACAACCACCGCTGCCGTCAGAACGTGATGATGTACACCAGCGAGTGGGAAGACCTCAGCCGCCGCATGGGCTACTGGGTCGACATGGAGCACCCCTATATCACCTACGACAACAAATACATCGAGACCCTCTGGTGGCTTCTCAAGCAGCTCTATCAGAAAGGCCTCCTCTACAAAGGTTATACCATCCAACCCTACAGTCCCGCTGCAGGCACGGGCCTCTCCAGTCACGAGCTGAATCAGCCCGGTTGCTACCGCGACGTCAAGGACACTACCGTCACGGCCCAGTTCAAGCTGAAGGACGAAGACATCGCAAGCCTGAACGGCATCTTCAAGCCGACCGACGCTTCGACGTCTCAGCCTTTCGACTTCTCAACCTCCGGCCTCCCCGTCTACATCCTCGCTTGGACCACCACCCCTTGGACGCTGCCTTCCAACACCGCCCTCTGCGTAGGCCCGAAGATTGAATATGTAGCCGTGAAAGGCCAGAACCCTTACACCAAGGAAGAAGCCATCTATATCCTTGCCAAAGCACGCAAAGACGTCTATTTCCCCGCCCCCAAAGCGACAGCGCACGACGATTCAGTCGTCGTGTCCGTCCCCGAGGTCCTCGCCGAGTGCACGGGCGCTGACCTCCTCGGCCTCCACTACGAGCAGCTCTTCCCCTGGGTGAAGCCCTGCGCGCTCGAGAACGGGCAGGTAGTCGAGAAGGAAGCTGACGCCTTCCGCGTCATCCCCGGCGACTACGTCACCACCGAGGACGGTACCGGCATCGTCCATATCGCCCCCACTTTCGGTGCTGACGATGCCAAGGTTGCCAAGGACGCTGGCATCCCCTCGCTCTTCGTCATCGACAAGGCTGGCGACACTCGCCCGATGGTCGACTTCACCGGCAAGTACTTCGTCCGCGAGGACATGGACCCCGCCTTCGTCGACCTCTGCGTGCGCGACAGCTATTGGCATCACGCCGGAGACTTCGTCAAGAACGACTACGACCCCCGTTATGCCGGCCTCGACGAGAAAGCACTCGCCAAGACCGAGGACCTCAACATCGTCCTCTGCATGGAGATGAAGATGGCTGGAACGGCCTTCAAGATAGAGAAGCACATCCACAACTACCCCCACTGCTGGCGTACCGACAAGCCCGTCCTCTACTATCCCCTCGACTCTTGGTTCATCCGCTCTACGGCTGCCAAGGAACGCATGATCGAGCTCAATAAGACCATCCTCTGGAAGCCCGAGTCCACCGGTACCGGACGCTTCGGCAAGTGGCTGGAGAACCTCAACGACTGGAACCTCAGCCGCAGCCGCTACTGGGGTACACCCCTTCCCATCTGGCGCAATCGCGACACGCGCGAGGAAATCTGCATCGGCTCCATCGAAGAACTCTACAACGAGATTGAGAAGAGCGTCCGTGCCGGCGTAATGGCTTACAACCCGTTGAAGGACAAAGGCTTCATTCCGGGCGACATGAGCGCCGAGAACTACGACCGCATCGACCTCCACCGTCCTTATGTCGACGACATCGTCCTCGTGAGCGACAGCGGCCAGCCTCTGCGTCGCGAGCTCGATCTCATCGACGTTTGGTTCGACAGCGGAGCCATGCCTTACGCTCAGATCCACTATCCCTTCGAGAACAAGGAAGCCCTCGACAAGCACATCGTCTATCCCGCCGATTTCATCGCCGAAGGTGTCGACCAGACGCGCGGTTGGTTCTTCACGCTCCACGCCATCGCTACGATGGTCTTCGACAGCGTCTCCTACAAGGCCGTCATCTCCAACGGACTCGTCCTCGACAAGAACGGACTGAAGATGTCGAAGCGTCTCGGCAACGCCATCAACCCCTTCGACAATATCGAGAAATTCGGTTCCGACGCCGTCCGCTGGTACATGCTCACCAATTCACAGCCTTGGGACAACCTCAAATACGATGAAGCCGGCGTGCAAGAAGTCTCGCGCTCGTTCTTCGGCAAACTCTATCAGACCTATTCCTTCCTCGCCATGTATGCCAACGTCGACGGCTGGCACTTCGAGGAGCCCGAGGTCCCGATGAGTCAGCGCTCCGAGATGGACCGTTGGATTCTCTCGTCGCTCAACTCCCTCGTCCGCGAGGTCGAAGCCAGCTACGAGAACTACGAACCCACGCGCGCAGGCCGACTCATCCAGTCGTTCCTCATCGACAACGTCAGCAACTGGTTCGTACGCCTCTCCCGCAAGCGCTTCTGGGGCGGTACGATGAGCATCGACAAGCTCAGCGCCTATCAGACGCTCTTCACCTGCCTCGAGACCGTCAGCCGCCTTATGGCTCCCATCGCCCCCTTCTATGCCGATCTCCTTTATCGCGACCTGCATAGCGTGCTCGGCGATGCCGCCTCCGAAGGCTCCAGCCTCTCCGTCCACCTCGCTTCCTTCCCCGTTGCCAATGACGCTCTCATCGACAAGGAACAGGAGTCGCGCATGGCTCTCGCCCAGCAGATCACCTCGATGGTCCTCTCGCTGCGCAAGAAGGAGCAGATTATTGTGCGTCAGCCCCTCGCCCGCATCGCCATTCCCGCTATCGACCGCGAGCAGCAGCTCCGCATCGAGGCCGTCAAGCAGCTCATCCTCGACGAAGTCAACGTCAAAGCCCTCGAATTCGTGGAAGGCGCAGGCCTGCTCACGAAGAAGGTCAAATGCAATTTCCGTACAATGGGCAAGAAGTTCGGTAAGCTGATGAAGGACGTCAACGCAGCTGTCACTTCGCTCTCCCAGGAGCAGATTGCCGAACTCGAGAAGGGGCAGCTCGCCCTCACGCTCCCCACGGGCGATGAGATCACCGTCGAACTCGAGGACGTCGAGATCTTCAGCGAGGACATCCCCGGCTGGACCGTCGCCAACGACGGCGCCCTGACCGTAGCCCTCGACATCACCGTAACCGACGAGCTGCGCAACGAAGGTATCGCACGCGAACTCGTCAAGCGCATCCAGAACCTCCGCAAGGAGAGCGGCTTCGAAATCACCGACCGCATCGCCGTGCAGCTCGCCCACAACGAACTGACCGACCGCGCAGTAGAGGCCTTCGGCGACTACATCCGTCAGCAGGTGTTGGCCGACAGCATCACGCTTGCCGACGCAGTCTCGGACGCCGTTCAGCTCGACTTCGACGACTTCAAACTCGACGCGCATATCGAACGCATGCGTCAAGCCTAACTGACAACCAAACTAACAAAAGCGAATACAATACAAAACAGCAGTTACTAACACTTAGCATCCCCATACCTATGCAAGAGAAAACACGCTACAGCGATGAGGAGCTCGAGGAGTTCCGTACGCTTATCAATGAGAAACTGGCTATTGCCGAAAGCGACTACGAGAAAACCATGGATCGCATCATGAACCGCGACAGCAATGAGGCCGACGACACCGCCCCCACCTACCACGCTCTGGAAGAGGGCAGCGAGACACAGACCAAGGAGCAGCTCATGGCCATGGCCGTACGTCAGCAGAAATTCATCACCGGCTTGAAGGCCGCGCTCGTTCGTATTGACAACAAGACCTATGGCATCTGCCGCGAGACGGGCAAGCTTATCCCCAAGGAGCGCCTGCGTGCCGTACCTCATGCCACACTCAGCATAGAAGTAAAGAATGACCGCAAGCGCAGACCTTAAACGCAGACGCACGCTTCAGGCGGCCCTCGTTGCGCTTATCTTTGTCGGTGGACTCGTCGTTGACCAAGTTGTAAAGATTTGGGTCAAGACGCATATGGCCGTGCATGAGTCCATTCACGTGACGGACTGGTTCCAGCTGACGTTCATCGAGAACAACGGCATGGCCTTCGGCATGGAGTTCTTCGACAAGATATTCCTGACCAGTTTCCGCATCGCAGCTACCCTCCTCGTAGGGTGGTATATCGTCCGACTCATCCGCAAGGGCGTTTCCTGGGGCTTCCTCACCTGCATGGCCTTCATCATGACAGGTGCTGCAGGCAATATCATCGACTGCGTCTTCTACGGACTCATCTTCGACGATCCCTCCTGGCCTCAGGTGGCGACCTTCGTCCCCTTCGGGCAGGGCTATAGCACCTGGTTCTACGGGCGAGTAGTGGATATGTTCTATTTCCCGCTGGCTGAGTGGGACTGGCCTTCATGGATGCCCCTCATCGGAGGCTCCCACTACGTCTTCTTCTCCTATATCTTTAACGTCGCCGATGCTTGCATCTCTTGCGGCGTCATAGCTTTGCTTTTGTTCTTCAGGCGTACCTTGTCTCAAGAATTTATTGCCGATGCGTAAGTCCTTCATCGTCTGCCTTGTCATGTCCGCTGTCGTGGCGCTCACCCCCGCGCTCTTGGGCTGTAAGCCTAAGCGCCCTGAGGGTATCCTCTCGCAGCGTAAAATGGAAAACGTGCTCTTCGACTATCATATGGCGCAGAGCATGTCCGACATCTCGGCACTCGAAGAAGGAAGTTCCGACGAACAACGCTATCAGCTTCAAGAAGCCGTCTTCCGCAAACACGGCATCAGTCGCGAGATCTTCGAC
Source organism: uncultured Bacteroidales bacterium (assembly GCA_902803195.1). Lineage (GTDB taxonomy): Bacteria > Bacteroidota > Bacteroidia > Bacteroidales > Bacteroidaceae > Physcousia. Next base: position 7,312 of record CADCOX010000262.1, on the reverse strand, counting down.
TCTTCGATGAACTACTATTGCAGCGATCTGACGAAACTCAACGTCATCTACAAGCATCTCAACAAGCGCATGGAACGGCAGATGCTCATCTACGGTTCTTTATCGCAGTCCAACGACATCTATGCCAGCATCGGCGTTGTAGGCGACACGGCTAACGTCTGGGGCGGACGGCCGATCATGCTGCTCTCTTCGCGTCAACAGGAGAACATCCTCAGTTGGAGCCAAGCCTGCGACAGCACTTGGCGCCCGGGCGACGATCTGATGTGGCGTTTCGCGCAGAAACTACTCACTCGCGACGCCATGCCAACTATCTACGTTGACCTCATCGTCAAATATAATAATGATTCCGTGCGCGGCGCGCACACGCGCCTGAGCGGACGCGATAGGGCTGAGATACGCATCGACAACCCCGACGACTGGACGCCCAAAAGCGTTTCCGGCATCCTCTATATGCGTGCGACGACCGACGAAGATCAGGCTGCCCTCAGCATCCTCTCGTCTCATCAGCTCATTCGTTTCCACAAGATCATCGAGGATACCACCGCCGTCGCTTCCAGCACCCTCGGAGCCGACAGTCTCCGCACGGATTCCCTCGCCAACGACTCGCTCTCTCGCCACTCCGGTACTGAGCGCCGCCTCTCGCCCGAGGAGTTCCGCAACCAGCAGCCCGTCGACCAGAAGATTGACGTCGTCAAGGAGAAACCTTATCAACCCTCCGCCCGTCCTACGCGTCAGCACTACCAGCAGCCCCGCCGCCGTAAAGCCCTTCAATAAGACGGCTATCATTTACCTTTTACCGCTTACCATTGTCCATTTTCCATTGTCCATTCTCCATTGTCCATTGTCCATTTTCCATTCTCCATTTTCCATTGTCCATTCCCCATCGTCCATTCCCCATCGTCCATTGTCCATTTTCCATTTTCCATTTTCCATGCCCCAAACCTTCCGCCGAGCTTTTCACAAAATCATCCTCCCATCAGGTGAAGAAGTCTTAATGGCCGTTGGTACCTTCGATGCCGACGGTCAACTGCTCTCTTGGGAGCCTTTAACCCGTGAAGAGGCCTTCGTTGAATGGCGTGGAGGTGTATTTGATGCACGCAAAAAGTGATTTTTTCCCTCTCTTTGGTGTTTTTTCTCAAAAATCCTTTGTTTATATAAGAAAAAGTACTACATTTGCTGCCGCTAAAGGCTCAGAAAGCCCAAAAACAAGTCAAAAGTACATACTAAATACAGCACAAAAGATGAAAGAAACGATTCTTGTGACCGGTGGAACAGGTTTCATAGGTTCACACACAACAGTTGAGTTGCAGAATGCAGGCTACGACGTCGTTATTGTAGACAACCTCTCCAATTCACGTGCCGATGTCATCGATGGTATCGAGAAGATTACGGGCATCCGCCCCGCCTTCGAGAAAGTGGACCTCCGCGACTTCGATGCTACAGAAGCCGTCTTCAAGAAGTATCCTCAGATCAGCGGCATTATTCATTTCGCAGCCAGCAAGGCTGTAGGCGAGAGCGTCGAGAAACCTCTGCTCTACTACCGCAACAATATCGTCTCGCTCATCAACCTCCTCGAACTGATGCCCAAGTATAATGTCAAGGGCATCATCTTCTCCAGCAGCTGCACCGTCTACGGCCAGCCCGATCAGCTCCCTGCCACCGAGGAAACGCCCATCAAGAAGGCTGAAAGCCCCTATGGCAACACGAAGCAGATCAACGAGGAGATCATTCAGGACACAGTAGCCAGCGGTTCGCCCATCAAGGCCATTCTGCTGCGCTATTTCAACCCCATTGGCTCTCATCCCTCAGCCATCATCGGCGAGATGCCGAATGGCGTGCCTCAGAACCTCATCCCTTACCTCACACAGACCGCTATCGGCATCCGCGAGAAGCTCAGCGTCTTCGGCGACGACTACAACACGCCCGACGGCTCCTGCATCCGCGACTACATCTATGTCGTGGATCTCGCCAAGGCTCACGTCTGCGCCATGACCCGCATCATGGAGGACAAGACCGAGGCTCCCGTCGAAGTCTACAATATCGGTACGGGCAAGGGCACCAGCGTGCTCGAGTTGATTCACGGCTTCGAGAAGGCTACAGGTGTGAAGCTCAACTACCAGATCGTCGGTCGCCGTGCGGGCGATATCGAGAAGGTCTGGGGTAATGTCGACAAAGCCAACCGCGTACTCGGTTGGAAGGCCGAAACCCCGCTCGAGGACGTCCTCGCTTCGGCTTGGAAGTGGCAGCTGGCCCTCCGCGAGCGTGGCATCATGTAAAAAGAAGGATTCTTATTCATAATTCCGTTTCATCAATTTTTGATAATGTGGTTCTTCCCCACAATGTAGGCGAAAGCCGGGCGGAACAATCTTCAGATGCGGTACGCGAGTATCGATAATGCAGACCCCGCCACATCCGGTTCTTTCTGTTTACCTGATTCTTAAAGGCTTATCGCCACATTATGTCGTGTTTTATTTTGTGTTTGTGTTGTGCTGTCCTGAGACGTGAGTCTCGGGACAGTTTTTTTGTCCGCTGCTCATCGTTTTTAGGTAGGCGAATTCATCAATAATGGGTATTGCACGCCTCGCAAAAAAGCCGTACCTTTGCACCCGGAAAACAAAGAGACGCGAAGGTCTCTGCTCCAACAGCAACAAAATCATGAATAGCACATACAACCACGTAAAGGTTAAATCAATTCTTTTATATCGTTTTGAATGATTGAAAGCGCCGTCCGCGAGGATAGCGCTTTTATTATTTTTGCCCTTTAACGCTTAAAAATCATCATATACACGCGCTATTACAAATAATATTCGTATATTTGCAGCGGAAAACGCTTACAAAGCACTAATTCCATCACTTTTACAAACACCTAAAACATTATGAGCGACAGACAAAAGCGCTTTATCTTGCCTGAGAGCGAGATACCCACGCAGTGGTACAACATCCAAGCCGACATGGTCAACAAGCCCATGCCGCCGCTCAACCCTGCGACGAAAGAACCACTTAAGGCCGAAGATCTCTTTCCTATCTTCGCTGAAGAACTGGCCCGCCAGGAGATGAACCAGACCGATGCATGGATTGACATCCCCGAGGAGGTCCGTGAGATGTACAAGTACTATCGTTCGACGCCTCTCGTGCGCGCCTATGGACTGGAGAAGGCCATCGGAACGCCCGCTCACATCTATTTCAAGAATGAGAGCGTCAGCCCTGTGGGTTCCCACAAACTCAACTCCGCCCTGGCTCAAGCCTACTACAACAAGATGCAGGGCGTGACAAACATCACCACCGAGACGGGTGCCGGACAATGGGGTGCTGCCCTCTCTTATGCCGCTAAAGTCTTCGGACTGGAGTGCGCCGTCTATCAAGTGAAGATCAGCTACAACCAGAAGCCTTATCGTCGCTCCATCATGCAGACGTTCGGCGCTACGGTCGAGGCTTCGCCTTCGATGTCGACGCGAGCCGGTAAGGACATCATCACGCGCGACCCGATGAACCAAGGTTCTCTCGGTACCGCTATTAGCGAGGCTATCGAACTGGCCATGCAGACACCCAACTGCAAGTATACACTTGGCTCCGTCCTCAATCATGTCGCTTTGCATCAGACGATTATCGGCCTCGAAGCCGAGAAGCAGATGGCGATGGCAGGCGAGTATCCCGACATGGTGATTGCCTGCTTCGGCGGCGGCAGCAACTTCGGAGGTGTGGCCTTCCCCTTCATGCGCCACAACATCCTCGATGGCAAGAAGACACGCTTCATCGCTGCTGAGCCCGCCTCTTGCCCGAAGCTGACGCGCGGCGTCTTCCAGTACGACTTCGGCGACGAAGCCGGTTATACGCCTCTGCTGCCTATGTTCACGCTCGGACACAACTTCATGCCTGCCAACATCCACGCCGGTGGCTTGCGCTATCATGGCGCAGGCGTCATCGTCAGTCAGCTGCTGAAGGACAAGATGATGGAGGCCGTTGATATCAAGCAACTTGAATCCTTCGAGGCCGGTACGCTCTTCGCTCGTGCTGAAGGCATTATCCCGGCACCCGAGAGCTGCCATGCTATCGCCGCCACTATCAACGAGGCTAAGAAGTGCAAGGAGACGGGCGAGGAGAAGGTCATCCTCTTCAACCTCAGCGGTCACGGACTCATCGACATGAGCGCCTACGACCAATACCTCTCGGGCAACCTCCAGAACTACGAGGTAACCGACGAGCAGGTCGCTGAGAACCTCTCCAAGATTGAGAAGATTATCTAATGTTTTCTCCTTCTTTAGCCCAGCATTCAGCTGGCTGAAGCCTTGCGTCAGAACTCGTTCAGAGAGATTCTCATTATTCATTTTATATGCGAAAGCAGGAGGGCACCCCTTTTCAGGAGTGCCCTCTTTCGATGGGAGATAGATGGGAGATAGATGGGAGATAGATGGGATAGATGGGAGATAGATGGGATAGATGGGATTGATAGAATAGATGAAATAGATGGGATTCTGGTGACTACTTCACGACAACCTTCTGGCTGTTGACGACGTAGAGGCCGCGCTTAGCAGGGATGCGGGCGTCCGTTTCGAGCCATTCGTGGAAGATGACTTTGCCTGCGAGGTCGCAGACCGTCACGTGCTGAGGCTCAGCGACATGGATGTTGATGCAACCCATTCCGCCGGCAGCCTGCAACGATTGTTCGGCGCTTACTGCGAGTTCTTCGATGGCGTCGGCGCCACCGGGTCGCTCGCCGTTGCCTTCCTTAGCAATCAATAAGCGTTGGTAGAGCAGGAACTGACCTACGGCCAGACAGAGTTGTCCGCTCATGTTGCTGAGCAGTCCGAGGCTCACTTCAGTTGGCTCGGTAAGTTCGAAGGTGATGGTATGATCATCCACGTTGGCGTAGGCGAGTGCGTCGGTCGGCAGCTGTTCGGTCGTGGGCAGGATATCGCCCTTGCCTGCGACGATATAGGTCCCTTCGGGGTACCAGTTGTAGCCGGCTGTATCGCCGTCGCGGTCGGCTGCGAACTGATAGATGCCAGCCGGCAGCTCAACCGTCTGATAGATCATCAGGTCCTTGACCGAAGGTTCGAAGCCCGACCACGTCGTCTCGAGCGTCAGGTAGTTGCTCTTCTCCGTGTCGACGTGCCACTCCGTCAGGATGTTGCCGTTCTTGATGTTGTTCACCTGCTTCCAAGGCGATATTGTCGGGCTCATCAGCAGCTTGAGGTAGCGCGAACTGTTGGCAGGGTTGACCGTCCCTGAACCTGTGCGGAACGGATGCTTGTAGTTCTTCAAGTAGTTGGCTGTCACGTCGTTGACATCGCCGTTGGGATTGATATTGAAGATGCCAAGTGAGCTCTCCCAGGCATCGCCGTCGGGACCGAAGTTCAGGCGACGGCCTGTGAGGTGATGCGACGAGCGGTCGATGACGTTGCCGCTGCTCTGGTTGAAGTCGTAGTAGAGCAGAAGCGCTTCGTTGTCCTCGGGGTTGCTGACGGGTTCGTTGGCGATGCCGATGATGTTGGCCTGCGAGATGGCGTAGTTCCAGACGCGCAGTTCGTCGATGATTCCGTTGAAAGGCGCTTCGCTGCCGCCGATGGAGAAGTGATTCATCACGGGCACCTTGACCGCCAGACGGGCCGTGTTGAGCTTCATGCCGTCGCGATAGAAGGTGGCGACGCCCGACTTGTAGGCGATGGCGTAGTGATGCCACTCGTCGAACACGATCATTCCCGCGTTGCTCTGTCCGCTCTTGTTCGCGATGTCCAAGCTGATGGCGCCTGTGGGCTTGACCGTCAGCTGGAAGGTCGACGCTTTGTCGCCGATGTGGAAACCATCGGCCGTGATGCGTCCTGGGTACAACCACCATTCTATGGTGAAGTCCTTCAGCTCGGCTGCGCCGAAGGGCGATTCAGTCTCCACGAGGTCATCGAGGTTGTCGAAGTAGAGGCCGTTCTGGCCGTCGGCGTTGCAGACGGTAATGGCCTTGCTGCGCGTGACGGAGCTGCTGCCGATGTCATTCTTTGCCGTCAGCCGGACGTCGTAGAAGCCGGGCGTATCGAGCACGATGGAGTTGTACTGCCCTGGTATTCTGTAGATTTGCGAGCCGTTGCCGACGTCCCACGTCCACGATTCGGGATTGTACTTCGACTGATCGACGAGATAGGCTTTCTCGCCTTTGAGGACGATATTGTTCTGTACGCGGAAGGCGGCTTCGGGACGCACTTTCTTGACGGTTACGGTCTTGGTGGTCGACGTGCTGCCCGCGCTATTGTAGGCAGTCAGGGTGACGCGGTAGTTGCCGAAGGTGGTGAAGGTGGCGCCTGCGTTGACCGTCTTGATGACGGGATTCTCGGCCCCCTCAATCTCCCATTCGAAGTCGGCGTTGTCCAGCGGAGTGGAGGTGTTGACGAACGAGATGTGCTCGCCTGCCGGGATGTCGCCCTCGGGCACGCGGAAGTCCACTTTCGGTAGCGAGGGTGCGACGACGTTGACCTCGGCCGTCTTCTCGGCGATGCTGCCGTAGAGGTTGGTCGTGGCGAGGTGAATCGTCTGCTTGCCCGCTTCCGTGAAGACGACGATGGGGTCGGTAGTGCCCTTGAGCGTCTGCTGCTCAGCCCCCGTGAACGTCCATTCCCATTGGGTGGTACCGATACTGCTGAGGTCTTTCACCACTACGGGCTTGCCCACGATGGCGTCGGCGGCGCTGCTGAAGTCGGCGAACGTCTCCTGCGAGAGCGGGTTCTGCGGAGCGCCGAATTCGGGCGAGAGGAAGGTAATATTGGCTTTGTTCTCGATGAGTGCGTCGCTCTGTCCTTTGGAGTCTACGAGGTAGAGGTTGTCGCCCTCCTCGCGCGTGTTCATCTTATAATAGTGCTTCAGCCCTTCTTGGAGGTCGGGATAGGCAATCTCGCTGGTGAGCGACTGCATGATCTGCTCCTCAGTGCGGGCGCAGTCCCAGAAGCGAATCTCGTCGAGGAAGGCATACCAGGGGGCGTCATAGACCTTCTTGTAGTCCTGCGTCGTACCTTCGGTTTGTCCGAACACAAGGTCCGTGGGGCTCTCCAAACCTTGATGTCCGTAGCCGCTGCTCCAGTTGATGATGCGCTTGCCGTTGAGGTAGACGCGCATGTTCAAGCCCTCGTTGACGATGGCCACATGTTTGAAGCTGGCCGGGCGGAGCGTCGTCGAGGAGCGCGTGTAGTCGCCGCCGTCGTGCCCTATCTCGATCTGCTGGTTACGGTTCACCTTGAAGAAAAAGTTCGTCTTGCTGGCTTTGATGCCGTAGCTGTCGGCAGTAGGACTGGAGCGCGGGTAGATCCAGAACTCCAGCGTGAAGTCCTTC
>CADCOX010000261.1 GCA_902803195.1 uncultured Bacteroidales bacterium | reverse complement strand
AGGCTCTCAGAGGACGACATGCAGGCCATGCTCGGGTGGGAACACGGAGGTATGAACGAGACATTGGCCGACGCCTACGCCCTCTTCGGGGATCGTCGTTATCTGGTCGCCGCCAAGCGCTACAGCCATCAGCGTCAAATCGACGGCATGCAAGGGAGCAGCTACAACCGCCATTTCCTCGACAACCAGCATGCCAACACGCAGGTCCCCAAGTTCATCGGCTTCGACCGTATATGGCAGTTGGACCCCACCGCAAGTTCCTATCGTACTGCTGCTCTCAACTTCTGGGACGACGTCGTCGGTCACCGCACAGTTTGCATCGGCGGCAACAGCACCTCAGAGCACTTCTTCGACCCTGCCAACGGGCAGCGTTACATCAACGACCTCGACGGCCCCGAGTCCTGCAACAGCAATAATATGTTGAAACTAACAGAGAACCTGTTCGACGACACCCACGAGGGGCGCTATGCCGACTTCTACGAGCAGACGATGATGAATCACATGCTCTCGACTCGCGATCCGCAGACGGGAGGCTACGTCTATTTCACTACGCTGCGTCCACAGGGTTATCGCATCTATTCACAGGTGGACCAAGGGATGTGGTGCTGTGTCGGAACGGGCATGGAAAATCACTCGAAATACGGCCTTTTCGTCTACACTCACGATGGCGACAAGAGCCTGTACGTGAACCTGTTCGTGCCTAGTGAACTCAAGAGTCCCGTCTTCGGCATCCGTCAGGAAACGCTGTTCCCCTACATCGACCCCTCGCTCAGCGATAAGTCCACTGCGCAGACGGCCGTCAGCGAACTCACGGTCACGCGCGCGGGTTCCTATACTATAAACGTCCGCCATCCGGCTTGGGCGGGCAGCGAATATCAGGTTGTCGTTAATGGCAAGGCTGTCCAAGCGGCTGTCGTTGAGGGCAAGGCCTCTTACGTCGCCCTCGACCGCAAGTGGAAGGCGGGCGACCGCATTTCCGTCTGCCTGCCTATGACGCTGCGCATGGAGGAGTGTCCCGGCTGTGCCGACTACGTTGCTTTCAAGTTCGGGCCTGTGCTGCTGGCCGCCAAGACGACAGCATCATCGGCCGAGGAGGCAGCTGCGACGGGACTTGCCTTCGAGCGCCTGCAGAACGAGTATGCAGGCGAAGGGCGTATGGATCACGCCCCCGGCAGTCGTGCTTCGGCGCGCGACCTCAGCAGTGCGCCGCTGCTTATCGGGGCGCGTACCGACGTGCTCGGACGCATCGAACCCAAGGATCTCGGGCGACTGCAGTTTGTCATCGATGCCTCCAGCGAGGAGTCGAAGGGCGGCTGGAGTGTGCTGACGCTTGAACCCTTCTTCGGCATTCATCATGCCCGCTATGTCTGCTACTGGTATCAGGCCACCAAGGAGGCTTATGAGCAAAGCGAGATGGGACGTGCCGATGCCGAGCGTGCAGCTCTCGATGCCCGGACGTTGGATTTCGTGGCTACTGGCGAGCAGCAGAGCGAGGCTGGCCATCAGTATGCGTATAGCAGCGACTCGTCGACAGGCAGCCACGACGGCGAGACCTATCGTGATGCCCGTGCAGGAGGCTTCATCCAGTACACGCTCGCCAACCCCGAAGGACTCACCGACGGGCTGGCCATTATGTTGCGCCTGACGACTGACGACAAGGGGCGTCAAGGCTACGTCTCGGTCGACGGTAAGAAGATTGCCGATATCACCGTGGCAGCTTCCGTGAAGAACGCCGACAGCAAAGGCTTCTACAACCTCGAACTGCCCATCCCCTCTGCTCTGATGCGCGATGCTCAGGGCAAGGCGAAGAAAGAGATTGTGTTCCGCCTGACCGCTTCGCCTTCTACCTTCATTCCAGGCCTCTATTATGTGCGTCTTGTGAAGGACTACACCGACAACAGCTATCGCTTTCATGCCCGCGACTGGGTGACAGGCGATGCAGCACGTGTCAGCCAGTCCGACATCAGCTATGACGACTGTGCCAACACGATTACCGTCCGTGCTACGGGGCAGAATAATGTAGCCCTGAACCTCGATTGGCAGCGCTTAGACTATGAGATCGATGCGTCGCAAAGATTCCTCATCGTCAAGGGCGATAATCTCTCGCGCACCTCAGGCAGCAGTTATCTCTGGTGGCTCAATGGCGTGAACAAGGGTTCGCAGGTGACCCCGACGACCGTCAAACGGGCCGCCGACGGCGATGCTATCATCGCGTGGGATATGGCCAAAAGCGGACTCAATGGCAACAACACGGGCAATCGCTTCTCTGTCTGTCAAGGACATACAATTTTCGGTCTCACCAGCACGACAGGCTCCTCCGTAATTAAAAACATCGGCTTCTACGAAAGTGTGGAAGCGTTCGAGAGCGCGACAAGCATTTCCGATGTCGGTTTCCAAAATCATCAGCCGAAGCTCTATGGACTTGATGGCAGAAGTCGTCTGGCTCTCGGGCGGGGCGTGAATATAGTGAATGGTCGAAAGGTGTTGGTACTTAATTAGATAGATGGTTTATTCGCTTGTTCTTCCGACGCGCGATTAAGTGTAAGTAAGAAACCTAATATTGCCAAAATAGAAAATTTTCTGAAAATATTTCGCGTATAAGTTTGCCAAAAGGGAAAAGTTTTGTAGTTTTGCACCGCCATTCGGTGTTCACTGCAGAAGAACTTTATTATCACTTTACCCTATATTATTGTGGCACAGACTTATACTTATGACGAGGCCTTTGCTGCCTCATTAGACTATTTTGCGGGCGACGAACTGGCCGCACGCGTGTGGGTCAACAAGTATGCGATGAAGGACTCTTTCGGGAACATCTACGAGAAGAGTCCTGTCGACATGCATTGGCGCATCGCCAATGAAGTGGCCCGTATCGAACAGAAGTACAAGAATCCGATGACGGCGCAGGAGGTCTTCGACCTTTTGGACCATTTCCGCTACATCATCCCTGCGGGCTCGCCAATGACAGGCATCGGCAACCATTATCAGGTGGCATCGCTCTCAAACTGTTTCGTCGTAGGACTGGACGGCGACAGCGATAGCTACGGAGCCATCATCCGTATCGACGAGGAGCAGGTGCAGCTGATGAAGCGTCGCGGCGGTGTCGGGCATGACCTCTCGCACCTGCGCCCTGCCGGCTCGCCCGTCAAGAACTCGGCCCTCACCAGCACGGGTCTTGTCCCCTTCATGGAGCGCTATAGTAATAGTACGCGCGAGGTAGCTCAGGATGGCCGTCGCGGCGCGTTGATGCTCAGCGTGTCGATCAAGCATCCCGATGCCGAGGCGTTCATCGATGCCAAGATGACCGAAGGCAAGGTCACGGGCGCCAACGTCAGCGTGAAGATCGACGATGCGTTCATGCAGGCAGCTGCTGAGGGCAAGCCCTATACGCAGCAGTTCCCCATCGACAGCGACGACCCGATGGTGTCGAAAGAGATTGACGCTTCGGCACTTTGGAAGAAAATCGTCCACAACGCATGGAAGAGCGCCGAGCCGGGCGTCCTGTTCTGGGATACCATCTTGCGCGAGAGCGTGCCCGACTGCTATGCCGACCTGGGCTTCCGCACTGTCTCCACGAATCCTTGTGGCGAGATTCCTCTCTGCCCCTATGACTCCTGCCGCCTGTTGGCCGTCAACCTCTATGAATACGTCGAAAATCCCTTCACGCGCAATGCGCAGTTCAACTTCGACAAATTCCGTGAGCATGTGCGTAAGGCCCAGCGAATCATGGACGACATCATCGACTTGGAGCTGGAGAAGATTGAGTTGATTCTCGCCAAGATTGAGTCCGACCCGCAGTCGGAGGAAGTGAAATTCGCCGAGCGCAACCTTTGGAAGAAGATTCAGCGCAAGAGCTCGATGGGACGCCGTACAGGCGTCGGCATCACCGCCGAAGGCGACATGCTGGCCGCTCTGGGTCTGCGCTACGGCACGCAAGAGGCCACCGATTTCGCTGTCGAGGTGCAGAAGGCCGTCTGCCTGAACGCCTATGCCAGCAGTGTCGAGATGGCCCGCGAGCGCGGCGCGTTTGAGATGTTCGATGCCAAGCGCGAGGAGAACAACCCGTTCATCCAGCGCATCAAGGCGGCCGATCCTCAGCTTTATGCCGATATGGTCAAGTACGGCCGCCGTAATATAGCTTGCCTCACCATCGCCCCCACGGGAACGACATCGCTTATGACGCAGACTACATCGGGCATCGAGCCGGTGTTTATGCCCGTCTACAAGCGCCGTCGCAAGGTTAACCCGAATGACCCCGAGGTGCATGTGGACTTCGTCGATGAGACGGGCGATGCCTTCGAGGAGTATATTGTCTATCATCACAAGTTCCTAACTTGGATGAAGGTCTGTGGCCTCGACACGGAGCGTCGTTATTCGCAGGAGGAGATTGATGAACTCGTCGAGCAGTCGCCCTACTACAAAGCTACGGCCAACGATGTCGATTGGCTGATGAAGGTGCGCATGCAGGGCGCTATCCAGAAGTGGGTGGACCACAGCATCAGCGTCACCGTGAACCTCCCGAATTCCGTCGATGAGCAGTTGGTCAACGACTTGTACATGGAAGCTTGGCGCAGCGGCTGCAAAGGTTGTACGATCTATCGCGATGGCTCGCGCAGCGGCGTCATGATCAGCGTCAGCAAGAAGAAGGAGAAGAAGGGCGAAGGCGATGAGCAGCAGCAAGACACGCCATCCCTCGAGACGAGCGAGAAGCATATCCAGGAGTGCCGTCCCCCCGAGGTCGTAGAGAAGCGCCCCGAAGTGTTGGAGTGCGACGTAGTCCGTTTCCAGAACAACAAGGAGAAGTGGGTGGCCTTCGTCGGTTTGCTCAATGGCTATCCCTACGAGATCTTCACGGGTCTGCAAGACGATGAGGAGGGCATCCTGCTGCCGAAGAGCGTCACCAAGGGTCGCATCATCAAGCAGCTGAACCCCGATGGTACGAAGCGCTACGACTTCCAGTTCGAGAACAAACGCGGTTACAAGACCACTGTCGAAGGCCTCTCAGAGAAGTTCAATCCTGAGTACTGGAATTATGCCAAGCTGCTCTCAGGCGTACTCCGCTATCGCATGCCGTTGGATCATGTCATCCGCCTCGTAGGGCAGCTGTCGCTCAACGATGAGACCATCAACACTTGGAAGAACGGCGTCGAACGTGCGCTCAAGAAGTACATCCAGGATGGCACTGTTGCCAAGGGACAAGTATGCCCCAACTGCGGTCAAGAGACGCTGGTCTATCAGGAAGGCTGTCTCATCTGCACCAACTGCGGTGCCAGCCGCTGCGGATAATAGCGAATAGCAGCCGTTGTCACTAACCTTCAACAACGATTAGAATTTGAAAGTCGAACAATCACAGGTCCTTTTGAAGGACGTCCGTCTATATGGCTACCACGGCGTGCTCCCTCAGGAGCGTGCCGTGGGCGCTTATTTTATGGTCACGCTTTCCATCGAGACTGATTTCTCGCAAGCCATGACCGCCGACGAACTGGCGGGGACCATCTCCTATGCCGAGGCCTTTGAGGTGGTGAAAGCCGAGATGGATATTCCTGCCCAGCTCCTTGAGCATCTGGCGTTTCGCATCTGCAATGCCTTGCTCGACCGCTTCCCGACCGCTCAGGCAGTGCACCTTGAGCTCCTCAAGGAGAATCCTCCCATGGGCGCTGATTGCCGTGGCGCTGGTGTCGCGATTGACGTCAAGCGGGAATAAGTTAATTCCATAACTCAACTTTCGCAAGCTCTGCGTGTTTGGGAGTTAAGAAGTTAAGAAGGTGAGAAGTTAAGAAGTTAAGGAGTTAAGAAGTTAAGACGATACCATGATGACCATGTTATTCCTAACAGATTTCTGTGAATAAAGCATTCGTCTTAACTCCTTAACTTCTTAACTCCTTCATAACAAGCGAACCTTCAGTTATCCCATAAAAGAACTCGCGCTGTCCTTTTGAACAGCGCGAGTTTTTTGTTTCTAAGTTTGTTTGATGAAAGTCGGGGCGTGTGGCCGTTACTTGATGACCACTTTCTCTGAGCCAATGACATAGACGCCGCGTGGCAGACTCTTCATGGCTTCATTAGAACGTACTTGCTTGCGGACGAGGGCGCCGTTGACATCATAGATGTCGACAATCTCTCGGCTGGCCTTGAGGCTCTCTACGCGAGTGACGTCAGCTGCTTTCACGTGCTTAATCTGCAGATTGCTGGCACCTGGGGCCTGCGACTCCCACGTGAAACCACAGCGGGTGGGCAGGAAAGTCTGTGCGCCATCCGTGCGCACGAGCACGCTCTCCAGAATCTCGACATCCTGCTTAGCGGGAATGCCATAGCGACCAGTAGTCTGTAGTGCTTCCCAGCTGCTGCCGAAGGTGATGCTGTTGCCGGCGTTGTCGTTGAGCGTGACATTGCGGAGCTGAGTGCTGACGCCGTTGCTGGTGGTGTTGCGGGCGCGCAGGTTCTGCGCTTTAGGCGAGAAGATGAGGTAGGGGACACCTGCTTCGATGCCCTCGTCGGTGCAGTCGACGAAGAGGAGGTTCAGGACGTCGCCTTCCTGACGCATGCCCGTGAGGCGCTCCACGCGTACGTCGGGAGCTGCTTCCTGCAGTTGCATGGCATCGAGTGTCAGAGGCAAGCAGATGGAGTTGTAACCTGCGAAGAGGATGCGACTCAGCTGGACGGGTTGATCGTCATTCAGCAGCATTTCAGCGTTCAGAGCCTGCGAAGATGTACTGAGGTACTTGACGCGCACAGTTTGCGCGGAAATCGTTGTGCATAAAGCCATTAAGGCCGCTGCAATCAGTGTAAAATGCTTCATAATCGAACCTTTTTGGTTAAAATTCTGCGTAATATTACAAACTTTTCTTGAAAGTTGATGCAAAAGAGCCGAAACCTTAACATTAATTAATCTTCTGCTGCTCGTCATCGCTTCCTGCATGAGCCATGCATCACCCTCGTTTGTGGCCTTTTGTTTGGCGATGACACTGCTTTTGACTTGGGTTTACTCGGCGAGAGAATCGCCGAGTCCTATCGAGTCATTGAGGCCGTTTCGACATCCTTGCGGTTTCCGCAGCAACGGCGATATCACTGCCTTTGTTTCTGCTCCTCTATCTCCTCTATCTCCTCTATCTTCTCTATCTCCTCTATCTAGTCTATCTTCTCTATCTAGTCTATCTAGTCTATCTTCTCTATCTTGTGAAGCTTGTCAACAATGAGTGAGATAGCTCCGTCGCCGGTCACGTTACAGGCTGTTCCAAACGAGTCCATGGAAATGTAGAGCGCTATCATCAATGCGCAGTCGTGCTCGCCAAAGCCCAGCATCGAGGTCAGCACGCCCAAGGAAGCCATGATGGCGCCGCCCGGCACGCCTGGCGAAGCTACCATGATGACGCCCAGCATCAGCACAAAGCCAATGAACATCGGCGTCGTGAACGTGAGGTTTTGCATCAGCATGAGAGCTACGGCACAGGCGGTGATTTTCATGCATGAGCCACTCATGTGGATGGTCGCGCAGAGGGGAATGGCGAAATCCGCAATCTCCTCCGACACACCCATGTGTTTGGCTTGGCGAGCCGTCACGGGGATCGTAGCCGCCGACGACGAGGTCCCGAGGGCCGTGAAGTAAGCCGGCAGCATCGTCGCCAACAGGCGCAGCGGATTGCGCCCCGCGATGGCGCCTGCTATGCAGTATTGAATCAGCAGCAAAGCGATATGCATGGCGAAAATGACGCCGATGATGGCGGCGAAGGTCATCAAGATATGCCAGGCCTGACCCGTGCGCGTCATCTCGAGGAAGATGCCGAAGATATAGAGCGGCAACAGGGGGATGACGACCACGGCGATGGTCTTCTCGACCAGCACTTTCAGTTCGTCGGCCAGCCCTTTCATGCGGGGCAGGCTGAGATAGGCCATTCCCAGTCCTGCCGTGAAAGCCAACACGAGCGCGCTCATCACGTCCAAGAGGGGTGGGATGGCTAAGCTGAAATAAGGTTCGATGCCTGTCGCCTCGCCTTCGATTCCTCTTACTACATCCGAAGGCGGAATCAAATTGGGGAAGACCGTCGATGAAATGCCATACGAGAACAATCCCGACAGCACCGTCGAACCATAGGCGATGCAGACAGTGATCAGCAACAGGCGTCCTGCCGACCGACCGATGTCAGCTATCGACGGCATGACGAGACCTACGATAATCAAAGGTATCAAGAACTTGAGGAATGACGAGAAGACGCCATTGAACGTCGTGAAAACGGCGACGAGCCATTCCGGCAAGAGGCGGCCCAGGAGGACGCCCAACGCGATGGCCATTACGACGCGCACCAATAAAGGAATTTTCTTCAGCGAAAGGGTTTTCATGAGGGCAGTTTGGACGACTGAATCAGTTTTCTGCCTGCAAAATTACAAAACCCTTTCGACCTATCCAAAGAAAAGCGCGAAAATCGTGATTTTTCGCCTCGCCTTCTTTTTCGTGAGCATCCTATTGAATTGCTTTTTCCCTGATTATCGAATTTTTTTCCTCTTTTCTCTAAAAAAAAGTTCCCGTTCCCGTTAACGTTCCCATTATTTTTCCTATCTTTGTGCCGAAAACGTGTAAAGTTGACACTCTATGCAACATATTTACCGCTTCTTGCGACAGATAGCCGAGCACAACGACCGCGAGTGGTTCCATGCCCATCAGCCTGAGTACAAGGCTGCGCGTCAGTCGTTTGAGGCTTTCGTGCAAGAGATGATTCTGCGCATCGCCTCATTCGACGAGAGCGTAGCTTATCAGACGCCCAAGACATGCACGTATCGTTTTGCGCGCGACACGCGTTTCTCTGCCGACAAGAGCCCCTACAAGCATCATTTCGGTGCCTTTGTATGCTCGCATGGGCGTAAGAGTTTTCGTGGCGGCTACTATCTCCATCTCGAGCCCGGCAACTCGCTCATCGCCGGAGGCTCGTGGTGTCCGCCTGCTCCTTTGCTGAAACACATTCGCGAGGCCATCGTCGACGATGTAGACCGCTTCCGTGATATCGTCGAAGCGCCCGATTTCAAGGCACTTTTCCCGGTCGTCGGTGAGGACCTCGTCAAGACAATGCCCAAGGGATTCCCGAAGGATTTCCCTTACCCCGAGTACATCCGTCCGCGCCTCTACACCGTTTGGCATCCCATCCCCGACACGCTCGTCAGCGAGCCCGACAGTCAGGACCGCATCGAGCAGATGTTCCGCGTGATGGCGCCGCTGAATCTGTTTCTCAACGAGATTTTCGACGACTACACCCCTTAGCCACTGAGAGGAGTAAATTCTTTTGACAACAACTAACTAATGAATAAAACTTTTCTTCGTTCCGTCCTGTTCGTTCGTTCCGCCCAGTTCGTTCGTTCCGTCCTGTTTGTTGCGATTCTATCGCAACTCCCCCTCTCCCTCTTTGCTGACCATGTCGAAGTCAAATGGGTGATGGACAAAAAGGACAACCTCGGCACAGCCACGCTTACCGCAGGCGCTGCCGACTACGTGACGCCCGCGTTTGCCCTCGGCGCTAACCTCACCGCCACGGCCACTATGACAGGCAGTAACGCTGATGCGGGCTACACCGCTGTCACCTACAGCCCTGTGTTCACGCAGCTGACGCCCAAGACGCGCGTCACGCAGAAGACGGCAGGCCATAGCGTCACCTTCACGGTGACCCCCACGGCAGGCCATACGTTCAAACCCACGGCCATCGAGTTCGACGCCGTCAAATGCGGTACCGACGGCGGCAATTTCGACGTCTACGTCAAGAACGGAACAGCCGCCGAGTCCGCGCTGGCGACCGCCGTCGTGCCGCTGCGCAACAAAGTCACTTCGGGTAATCCCAATGCCTACAGCCGTCACACCTACGCCCTCTCCGACGTGTTGGTGCAGAGCGGAAAGGCCTTTCAGTTGACGCTCTACGTCTATAATTTCAATGGCCAGGACAACGAGAACCCCAAGTCGATAGCCTTTCGCAACGTCGTCGTCAGCGGCGAGACCGACGAGCCCATCTGGGACGCTTCCCACTACTTCACGTCGGCCTCCTGCTCGGCAGGCAATCTGCTCGACGTCATCGGTGCGCTGCGCAACGGAGCCACTGCCACTTGGGCGCAGAAACTTTATGGCGACCCCGTCGATTTCAGCGTTACCGCCGCCGACGGCTATACGGCTACAGTCACCTATCAGAATAAAGTCGCTACGCTGACCGCCCTGAAAGAGGGGCGGGCCGTCTTCTCCGTGTCAGTGCGCTTCGTCGTCAGCTACATCCAGCCGCGTGGCGAGGCTCAACCGCTGAATCGCGGTCTCCTGGCGGTGAAGGTGTCGGGCGGCGTCCTCGTCAGTTGGCGCCTGCGTGCTGCCGACAATCCTCAGGACATCCGTTTCCGCCTCTATCGCGGCAGTACGCTCATCACCAAGAAGCCCGTCTGCGGCAAGACCAACTACCTCGACACCGGTGGCACGGCTTCCAGCGTCTACACGCTCGAGGCTGTCGATGGCGAAGGACGCCTCCTCGACCGCCAAGCGGGTGTCAAGGCTTGGAGTAGCCAGACGCAGTTCATCACCCTGCAGGGCGGCGCGCCTACCGACCCGACCTCCGCAGGCGCCACCTATACGCCTAATGATGCCTCCTTCTGCGACATGGACGGCGACGGCGAGTACGACATCGTCCTCAAGTGGGCGCCTTCCAACGAGAAAGACGCCGCCAGCAGCGGCACTACTTCGCCTGCCTTCTACGCTTGCTACAAGATGGACGGCACGCGTCTGTGGATGCTCCACACGGGTGCTAATATGTTCAACTCGGCTCATACGACTCCCTTCATCGCTTGGGACCTGGACGGCGACGGCTACGGCGAGTTTATGGTCAAGACCGCTCCGGGCGCCATCGACGGCGAGGGCAACTACGTCCTCCTCGACGGCGACTCCCCCACGGCCAACCTCAAGGGCGGTCGCGGCAAGCAGGATCACGGCTCGGAGTATATCACGGTCTTCGACGGCATGACAGGTGCTGAGCTACAGACCATCCGCTATCATACCGCCTACGCCGACGAGAGCACTGCGTTCTGGGGCGACAGTAACCAGAACCGCGCTGAGCGCTACCTCGCTGCCATTGCCTGGCTCGACGGCGACGACGCTAACCCCTCGGCCATCTTCGCTCGCGGCTACTACAACGGCTGCAAAATCGGCGCTTACGATTGGGATGGCAGTTCGCTTACCCTGCGTTGGCTCCATCGCGGCGAGAGCGCTACCAAAGGCACTGTCACTTACGCCGACGGCAAGGTGAAGAGCCTCTCCAAGACCGTCTATGGCGAGGGCTGCCATTGGGTCTGCGTAGGCGATGTCACGGGCGATGGCTGTCAGGAGATTCACTACGGCTCAGGCGCCCTCAAGCCCGACGGTACAACGCTCTACCGCACTGGCCTCGGGCATGGCGATGCGATGCATCTGAGCGATTTCATCCCCTCTCGACCCGGGCAGGAGTTATTTATGGTACATGAAGAGAAGCCCTACGGCATGGACCTGCGCGATGCCGCTACGGGTCAGCTCCTGCTGCATCAGACGGCGGGCGGCGACACGGGCCGCGGCATTATGGCGCACTTCAATCCCGAGGCCGAGGATGCCTACTGGCAGTTCAGCGCCAACAACGGACTCTATGACACTGCGGGTAAGCTCATCGCCTCCGATGTCACTCACGGCGGCGGAGCTGGCCTCAGCTTCCGCGTCTATTGGAACGACGACTTGGCCGACGATTTCTATGGCAAGAATGTCCTCGAGTACTGGAATGCCTCCAAGAGTGCGTTCTGGCGCTTGCAGGTCAATGGCGGCAACTACGTCATCGGCAACTACAACAACTCGTCGAAGCAGAACCCCTGTGTGTCGGGCGACCTGCTGGGCGACTGGCGCGAGGAGATCGTCACTTGGCAGCAGTCGGGCAGCAACTACCAGCTCGTCATCAATGCCACCGACTATCCTACCGACTACGGCGTCCCCCATCTGATGGACGATGCCTCCTATCGCGCGCAGCTCATCAGTCAGAATGTCGTCTACAACCAGCCGCCGCATCTCTCCTACGACTTGCGTGCGCGTTACACCCTCGAACGTACGGTACCCGAGAGCGGCTGCGACGTCCTCTATACCTCTTATCCTGTGAGTGTGCCCGCGGGCGTGACGGCCTTTAAAGTGACGGGCGTCAATGCCGCCGATGATGTCGTCCGCACAAGCAAACTCGCTGCCGGTGCCGTCATCCCGGCCGGTGCCGCCGTCATCTATCAGGCTGTCGCGGGGTCGACCGTCAAATTCGTGCCGACGACCAAGAGCGCTGCCTCCGTCTCTACCGACTACCTCACGGGCTGCGCCGTCGACAGCATCTTGACCACCGGCGAAGCCGCCAACACGTGTTTCTACGAGTTCCGCATCGACGAGCAGACGGGCGCACAAGGATTCTTCAAGGTCGACGACGGCCATCGTCAGCCTGCCGCCACCCCCTGGCTCTGCGTCAAGGGCACGGCCGCCAATCCGCCACTCGCTCAGTACTATCTCTCCCAGTCGGACTTCCCAACTGCCATTCAAATCGTAAAGGATGAATCCTTAAATGATAAATCTTTAAATAGTAAATCCTTAAATAATAAATCCTTAAATAGTAAATCCTTAAATAGTAAATCTATTAAATCCTTTGACCTGAGTGGCCGTCGCGTAGTCCGTCCGCGCAAGGGACAGGTCTATGTCGTCGATGGCGAGAAGATTGCCTATGAATAGCTCATCACTAATAAATATCTCATTACCAATAAAAATCATTATCTTATGAAAATCAAACTCATCCTACTTGGCGCAGCCCTCTTCAGCGGCATCGCCACCTGTTCATTGTCCAGCTCCGTGCGCGCGGCCGACGATGTCATCCATGTCAATGCCAAGCGCATTGGGGCTCCCATTCAGTCTACTCAATGGGGCATCTTCTTCGAGGACATCAACTTCGCAGCCGACGGCGGCCTCTATGGCGAACTCATCAAGAACCGCTCCTTCGAGTTCACGCCCGACCACCTGATGGGCTGGCAGTCCTTCGGCAAGGTCGAGCTCAAGAACGACGGCCCCTTCGAGAAGAATCCTCACTACGTACGTCTCAGCTCGGCTGGCCATCGCGACCTCTGGACGGGACTGCAGAACGAAGGCTTCTTCGGCATTGGCCTGCAGCAGGATGCCGAGTACCGCTTCAGCGTATGGGCGCGCGTGCCCGACGGCAAGCCGCAGTACCTGTGGATTCAGTTCGTCGACCAAAACACGATGGCTGAGCACCAGGAGTTCACCAACACCGACCTGCGCGTGGACAGCCGCGAGTGGAAGAAGTACACCGTCGTCATCAAGAGTCCGCGCACCATCGAGCATGCTCAGCTGCGCCTCTTCCTCTGTGGCGAGAGACGTCGCAGCGGCGAGGGAGTGATGGACGTCGAGCATGTCTCACTCTTCCCTGTCGACACCTACAAGGGACATGAGAACGGCATGCGCAAGGATGTCGCTCAGGCACTCGAGGATCTCCATCCGGGCGTCTTCCGCTTCCCCGGCGGCTGCATCGTCGAAGGTACTACCCTCGAGCTGCGCTACCAGTGGAAGAACACGGTAGGGCCCGTCGAGAACCGTCCCATCAACAAGAACCGCTGGGAGAACACCTTCACCTATCGCTATTATCCCGACTACTTCCAGAGCTACGGCCTTGGCTTCTTCGAGTACTTCCAACTCGCCGAGGAGATTGGCGCTGAGCCTCTGCCCGTGCTCAACGTAGGTATGGCTTGTCAGTTCCAGAACGGCGACGATGCCCATGCGCCCTGCACCAAGGAGGGCCTGCAGCAGTTCATCGACGACTGCATCGACCTCATCGACTTCGCCAACGGCGACCCCGCCAAGAATGAGTGGGCTAAGCTCCGTGCCGACATGGGTCATCCCGCTCCTTTCAACCTCAAGTTCCTCGCCATCGGCAATGAGCAGTGGGAGAAGCCCTACTTCGACCGCCTCGCCATCATCGCCCCTGAGGTTCGTAAGGCTCACCCTGAGATCAAGCTCATCGGCACCAGCGGCCCTAATGCCGAAGACGATCACTTCCGCAACGGCTGGCCTGCGATGGCCAAGCTCAAAGCTGACCTCGTCGACGAGCACTACTACCGCGATGTCAAATGGTATCAGAACTCCATGAACCGCTACGACGACCGTAAGTTTTACATGAAGAACGGCCCGCGCGTCTTCGCCGGTGAGTGGGCTTGCCACGACCGCGGCAAGAAGTACAATCACGCCGGAGCCAGCATCTATGAGGCCGCTTTCATGACCAATATCGAGCGCAACGCTGACTTGGTTCACATGGCCACCTATGCGCCCCTCTTCGCCCATGTCGACGGATGGCAGTGGCGTCCCGACCTCATCTGGTATGACAACCTCTCGACGGCTCGCACCGCCTCCTACTACGTCCAGCAGCTGTATATGATCAATCGCGGAACGAATGTCCTGCCTACGACCATCTCCCATGCCGGCGGCAAGGCCGTGGTCAATCCAGTGCCTCAGGGCGAGGATGGCGTCTTCGCCAGCTCAGTCATCGACCGCCAGAAGCAGGAGGTCATCGTCAAGGTCATTAATACGCTGCCCAAGGCCAGCACCGCAAGCGTCATCATCGACGGCCTGAAGATGCAGAACGTCGTCACCAGCGTCGCCGTTACCTCGCTCGACTGCTCAGACTATGACGCCGAGAACATGCCCTCCAAGCCCGAGGTCGTGAGTCCCAAGCAGGGCACCGTCACCACCCTCAAGTCCTCCAAGAGCGCCGTCTCCTTCGACGTCACCATCCCCGCCAAGACCTTCCAGGTGTTCAAGGTTAAGATTTAGAGAATGACGAATGACGAATGACACAAAGGAATGACGAATGACGAATGACGAATAAAATTTACATTGCCTGCTTTCAAAGGTAAAATAAATTCGTCATTCGTCATTCGTCATTTTTCCCGTCATTCGTCATTCGTCATTCCTTTCTTGTCATTATCTTATTCGTCATTCGTTATTCGTCATTCGTCATT
>CADCOX010000260.1 GCA_902803195.1 uncultured Bacteroidales bacterium | reverse complement strand
TTCTCCTTGGCCATTCTTACGTATTCCTGGACGTAGGCATGCGAGCGGAAATAGGGCGAAGCCAGCGTGATGAGTTCTTCAATCTGGGGAGTGAGAACGGGGTAAGGGTAGTTGCTCGTTGCAATCATGAACACACCCGGACCCAGCGGATCGTCCATGTGAGCCTTGATGAAGGCGGTGACGAGCTGGTCGTTGCGTGCCGACAACTGAGCCGCTTCCTGATTCAGTTGGGCAATGATGTCAGCATGATCAAGTCCCTCGAGAATCATCTGGCTCTCGCGTCGAGGCAGAGCTTGCATCTGTTCGTCCAGATCAGCTTTCTTGCGGATGAAGGCGTAGAGGGAGTCGTTGAGTTCAGACCCTGATACGCGGCGCTCTGTCTCCGTCAGGGTGATCGTGAGCGGTGTCTCGTCGATGACGATAGGCATCACACTCTCGTCGCCAAGGAACAGGCTGCCCATCGTCACCGAATCCATCTCGGCATCGAAATTGAAACGTCCATGAACGACGCGTGACGAGTCAATGGCACGCAGGTCGCCGTCGGAGTAGATGCGGAGGTAGAGCATACGTCCTTCCAACTCAGCCAGCGAGGTGGTGCCTTGGATGTTCATTTTCGAATGGCAGCCTGCGAGCGAGAGGAGCAAGCTGATCAGCAACAAATCGTGCAATCGATAGTGTTTCATTGAGATATAGTAAGTTTTTTTAGTCTTCAGGGTCATAAGTACCCTCGGCAGGAGGGTTGTATTCGTCGACGAGGCGGCTGTTGATGATATCGTAGACCTCTTGCATCGTAGCGCGCTCACATTCGGGACCTTGTCCGACCGAGGTGACGGCAGGATGAATGACCAGCGAGAGTGGGTGCCACGTGACGAAGTTGAAGCCGCGCGAACGAGGCAACACGTCGAAAGAGCCATTGATGGTGAGCGGCAACAGCGGCAGTTTCAGTTCGTCGGCCAGTTGAAAAGCTCCGCGCTTGAAGCGTCGCATGCGACCATCCCAAGTGCGAGCACCCTCAGGGAAGATTACCAGCGAGATGCCGTCTTTCAGGATAGCGCGAGCGCGGTCGTGCGTCTCCTTCATCTTCTTGGGGCCTCCCTTTTGGTCGACAAAGATGAAGCCAGCGCTCTCGCAGGCACGTCCCACGAGTGGCATCTGACGCAGTTCCTGCTTCAGCATCCATTTGAAATGGCGGTTGAGGAACCCGTAGATGAGAAAGATGTCGAACGCGCCCTGATGGTTTGGCACGATCACGTAGCTCTGCCGAGGGTCCATGTTCTCGCGGCCTTCGATGTGAACGGGCAGCAGCAACAGCCGCACGAAGATACGCGACCACCACTTGCCTGGATAATAGCTCCACCACGAAGCGTTCAGCAACGCACAGCCCAAGATGGTCGCCAGCGCTGTCAGGATCGTGATGACCAGCAGCAAGGGCGAGATCAGGAGTTGGTATAGGCGATAGAGCAGCGTCATGAGTTCTCTTCTTTCTTCAGTTCAGCCGGGATGCGGAAAGCGGTGTACAACTCGAGTACGCAGCCTATGGCCAGACAGACGACCCATTCGTTGCGATGGGCGAAGCCGAAGCGGAACGTCTGCATTGCCATGCAACAGGCGGCGCACAGGAAAGCGATGAGTCCCAACAGCTGCTGACGGCGCAGTCGACGAATCGTGAAGTTGCGCCCCTCGTAGCGTTGCATCATTTGCAGAGGGCAGAAAATCAGGGCGCCGACGCAGAAGAAGGCCGTAGCCGTGATGGGTCGCCACAGGTAGGCTGCAGCGCCGAAGAGCATGAAGCAGGCTGCTAGCTGCTGGAGTCGTAAGAGTCGGGGAGAGAGTTCAGTCATGAGTCGGAGGCGTTGAAGTCGTTTCGGCAGCAGTTGCAGCAGTAGCCTCAGTCGGAGCGGTCAGCTCGATGCTGTCGGTCTTGGTGGCATTGCTGTCGGGCACAGCGGTGGCTGTGGGGTTCTTGGCGACAGGAGTCTTCTGAGTGGGAACCGTAGCTTCCACATAGCCATCATCAGGGTTCACAAAGACGAAGACGTCCTCGTTGTCGCGCTTCATGCGATAGCGCTCGCGTGCCATCTTCTCGACCATCTCGCGCGAGTTCTCGAGTTGCTGCAGCTGCTCCTTCTCATCGTTGTATTGCTGCTGGTACTTGGCAATCTCGCGTTTCAGGTTATTGATCTCCATTCGGCGTTCGTAGCGCGACCAGAGGCTGTTCTCGTCGAGCACCCCAAGGATGAGCAGGAAGATCAACAACGCTGCCCAATATTTGTAACGACGAATGTAGTTCCAAAACGTAATGAGTCGTCCCATAATCGTTATTTAATTCCTTATTTCCTTTGATTATTTCTGCTTTTATGCCGCGAAGATAGCACTAAATTATGAAATACGTATCACGATTGAATATTTTTCCTCTCCGAAAGCGCTCCTTTTAGACTTTTTTTGTAATTTTGGCGGCGAAAAAGGCTCCTAAAGCCGTTTATTGATTGACTTCGACACCCCTAAAACGCTCAATAATCCCATCATGTCAGAATATATCGTCTCTGCGCGCAAGTATCGCCCTATGACGTTCAGCAGTGTGGTCGGGCAGTCGTCCATCGCCACCACCTTGAAGAATGCCATCCATAGCGGCAAGCTCGCTCACGCCTACCTCTTCTGTGGACCGCGTGGCGTAGGCAAGACTACTTGTGCACGCATCTTCGCCAAGACCATCAACTGCCTGCATCCCCGCGAGGACGGCGAGGCATGCAACGAATGTGAGTCGTGCCTCTCGTTCAACGAGCAGCGATCGCTCAATATCCACGAGCTCGATGCCGCATCCAACAACTCGGTCGACGACATCCGCAACCTGATCGACCAGGTGCGCATTCCGCCTCAGATTGGCAAGTACAAGGTGTTCATCATTGACGAGGTGCACATGCTCTCGACTCAGGCTTTCAATGCGTTCCTCAAGACGCTCGAGGAGCCCCCTGCCCATGCTGTCTTCATCCTCGCTACGACCGAGAAGCACAAGATTCTGCCGACCATCCTCTCGCGTTGTCAGATCTATGATTTCCAGCGCATGACCATCGAGAACACCGTCCAGCATCTGGCTCACGTGGCCGAGCAGGAGGGCTACACCTATGAGCCCGCTGCCCTCAACGTGATTGCCCAGAAGGCCGACGGCGGCATGCGCGACGCCCTCTCCATCTTCGACCAAGTGGTCAGCTACACCGGGGGCAACATTACCTATCAGCAGGTCATAGAGAACCTGAATGTACTCGACTACGACTACTATTTCCGTCTCGTCGACCTGCTTCTCGAGAAGAAAATCAGCGAGAGTCTGCTGCTCTACAACGAGATCTTGGCCAAAGGCTTCGAGGGAGGCCCCTTCATCAGCGGTTTGGCCTCGCATCTGCGCGACTTGCTCGTCAGTCGCGACCCACAGACGGCTCAGTTGCTCGAAGCCAGCGACGACATCCGCCAGCGCTACGTTGAACAGGCTCAGCGCTGCCGTCCGCAATGGCTCTATCGTGCCATCAGGCTCTGCAACGACTGCGACCAAGCCTATCGTACGAGCCACAACAAACGCCTGCAGGTGGAACTTACCCTCATCGAGGCGGCACAAGCTACTGACGACGAGCCTTCTGCGGGGCGCCGCCCCGTACGTATTCTTAAACCCATCTTCAGTCTCCTGGCGACAGCAGCTGCCGCCGGCGAGACGACTGTCGTTGCTACCTCAGCGACAGCTACAGTTAGTTCGTCTGCTCCCTCAACCTCCTCTCCTGCTACTACTGCTGCCCCAGCATCGCAAGCGCCACAGGCCCGTCAGCCCTCGCAGCCTGCCCCTGAGATAGCCGTCCCCAAGAGTCCATCCACTTCGATTGGCAAAGCTTCGTCGCTGAACCTCGACAAGTTGACTCCCTCTATTGGCCATCTGCGCTCCAAGAGAGCGCCAGCAGCTACGGCCGGCAGCAATCAAGCCGAACCCACTTCCGCCAAGACGGAGACGCTGGAGGAGAAGCCCTTCACGCTCAACGATCTCCTGTTGCAATGGCAGTTCTTCATCCAGCAACTGCCTGTGGCCGATACGGCTCTCGCGCAGAACATGCGCATCATGCAGCCACGCCTCTCCGAAGACGACGAAACGACCATTCTCCTTGACATCGAGAACGAGGATATCGCCGCGATGCTGGATCCCAAGTTGCCTGAACTGCAGCAGTTCCTGCAGAAAGCACTTCACAATAGCCACATCATCATCAGTTGTCAAGTGGTCAAGCGCGAACAGGTGGCCGTGCGCAGCTACGACAAGCGGCAACAGTTGCGTCATTTCTGCGATTTGAATCCAAGCCTGATCAGTTTGGGCAAGACCTTCAAGCTTGAGTTGACCTAACCGATGATCATCTTCAATCGTTTCATCCCCTTCGGCACTTTCCTTGCCATCAATCTCTTCGGCCTCATCTTCGTCCGTAAAGGGCATAAACTCACAGAGGTTGACTTGCGTCACGAAAGCATCCACACGCGTCAGATGCGCGAGCTGCTCTACGTACCCTTCTACATCCTCTATGTACTCGAATGGCTCGTCCGGCTCATTCAGCATCGCCATTTCATGCGTGCCTACCTCTCTATTTCTTTCGAGCGCGAAGCCTATGCCCACCAGTATGAACCCGACTACCTTCAGCAGCGCCACCACTTCGCTTGGCTGCGCTATCTCTGACACCTCTTTCTCCCTTTGCTTTTTGATACATAGCATGAGAGCATAGGCGCGCATTTTGACTCAGATCTGAGTCATGCACTCTTATACCTGTTGCTGCGAATACTGATATCTGATTAACTTTCGGAAGCTCCGCTTGCTTGGGAGTTCTTCGTAGAGCGAAGCATCCCGTAGGGCCGAGCGGAGAACTCCTTAACTTCTTCGCTCGACCTTGGTCGCTTGATACTTCAAGAACTTCTTCATAACATGTTCAATAGTTTAATTTGTCTGATTTCTGTTTAGTTTAGTGTACGCCCGCCCCTATACAGATAGGCGGGCGTTACACTCTTTAGATAGAGGTAGATAGAGGAATATGGAATTGGTTCAATTAGTGTAAATCACTATATGTATAGTTACACTTGTACTAATTCAAAATTGGTTCAATTAGTGTAAATCACTATATGTGTAGTTACACTTGTACTAATTGAAGTTTCGGAAACTCCGCTTGCTTGGGAGTTCTTCGCAAGCGAAGCGTCCCGTAGGGCCGAGCGAAGAGGTTCTTCATAACAACCGAAACTTGAATTACTGATATCTGAGTAAGCACATGATGGGTTCTATGCTGCAGAAATAGGTTCGCTCAGAAAGGAGCAGGCAGTTCAAAATGCATCTGTTCGCTTGTCACTGGATGACGAAAGGAGAGGCCTTCGGCGTGCAAGCAGAGGCGGTCGCCTACGTGGCCATAGAGGCGGTCGCCTACGATGGGATGCCCCAGTCCGTCGGGCGAAGCCGAATGAACGCGCAGCTGGTGGGTTCTGCCTGTTCGGGGATAGAAAGCCACTCGCGTCACGCTTTGTCCGTTCAGTTCTTCATGGCCGAGCACTTCATAGTCCGTGATGGCTTCCTTACCTTCAACGCGGTCGGTCTTACGGCGGGGCAACTGTTCGAGGTCGGGCGCTATGGGCACATCGAGCGTTCCCGATGCTTCGACAAAGCCTTCCAGCAGGGCGATATAACGCTTGCTGACCGCGCGATGCTCAAATTGCAGGCTCAGCGCACGATGGGTGGCAGCGTCCTTGGCTACGACCATCAGCCCCGAAGTGTCCATGTCCAGTCGATGCACGATCACGCTGCCTTCGATGTCTGGCCACAAACGGTGAGCGGCATCAAACACGCTGGCTTGATCGCTTCGCCCAGGAATGCTCACCCAACCTGCGGGCTTCTCGATGACGGCCAAGTGCTCATCCTCCCATACTACGCGCACGGGTGCATGTACCTTATCGTAATGCTCCGCGGGGTCGGGCTCCACGTTCAGCCCCTTCAGCATGTGCGTCAGGATAGGGCGGCACTTGCTGTGGCAGGCGGGGAAGAAAGCCCCTTCCTGGTGATAGTGGTAGGGCGATGAAGGCCCCCACCAGAACTCAGCCATCGCCACAGGACGCAGGCCTAAGTGATAGGCGGCTTGCAACAACTTGGGAGCGCAGCACTCGCCAGCACCGCTCGGGATTCGGCGTGCAGGGAAGAGGTCGTGAAGGCTTCTTCGCTCACCTCTGGCATTCAGGAAGTCGAATTGTGCGAAGAGCCATTCTTGCAAGGCTTCGCTGCGTCGTTTGCGCTCGTCGGAGAGTTCGCGTAACAAGGCATTGTGCGCCGTCAGCTGCTCTTCCAAGGTGGTTATCTCGGCCTTGTACAACTGTTTCGCACGTTGGATGTCGGCCTTCTGATGCTGGCTCTCTTGGACAATGGCCTCGAGCAACTGCTTGTCCTCTGACGACGGCGATTCGTGCTGTTCGAGCGCTGTCCGCAGTTGCTCGCGACGCTCTTTGCCTTCTGCGTAAACCTGCTTCGCCTCTGCTACAGCAGCTTCGCGCGCATTTCGCAGTTCAACAACCTTAACCTTCCGATCACGATTCTCTGTGTCCGTGCGCAACACTTCGACGCGGGCATTGAGCTCGCTGATAGCTGTCTGTTCCTTCTGGAAATGGCTCTCAGGGTCGAGGTAGTCGACCACGGGCGGCACGAACCACGGGTGAGCGTAGTTGCCAAACAATTGTCCGGAATAAGCCGCCATGAAAGCGATGTCCGGCTCGCGGACTGCAGCAGGAGCAGAAGAAACTGCGGAAGAGCCCGAAGAAGGCGCGTCGGCAGCGGCAGTGGGAGCGGAGGCAAGCGCAGGGACCTCCACAATCATCACGCCAAACATCTTGCCCTCTTTGACTCCCATCCGGCGCAAGTGAGCCTGCACCACAGCCGCAGCTTGGACGCACAGCGGATGAGGTGTATAGCGAAACGGGAACGTGAACAAGTCGGGTAAAGCCGAGTCGCCGCGTTCGAGTGGATGGAGGTATGAGGGTGTTAAGGCTGACAAATCAGTTCTTATAAAAGAGGGTAGGAGAGTGACCGGACACGTAAGCCTTCACGAATATACGCATAAGCCTTCACGAATATACGCGTGAGCCCTCACGAATATACGCGTAAGCCCTCACGAATATACGCGTAAGCCCTCACGAATATACGCGTAAGCCTTCGCGAATATACGCGTGAGCCCTCACGAATATACGCGTGAGCCCTCACGAATATACGCGTAAGCCTTCACGAATATAGGCGTAAGCCGTTGCCTTTAGTCGATCAGTCGTACGCCACCCTTGTCGGCCGACGAGACGCTCTGGGCATAGGCACGCAGGCTCTTCGACACCACCCGTTGACGACGCAGGGGCTGTTGCGGACGAGCGGCCAGTTCCTCATCGGTCAGCCGCACGTTGATGCTGCGATTGGGGATGTCGATGTCGATGATGTCGCCGTCGACAATCTTGCCGATATTGCCGCCATTGGCCGCCTCGGGGGAGATATGACCGATCGAGAGGCCGCTGGTGCCACCGCTGAAACGGCCGTCGGTGATGAGGGCACATTCCTTGCCCATGTGCATGCTCTTGATGTAGGAAGTGGGGTAGAGCATCTCCTGCATGCCCGGACCGCCCTTCGGACCTTCGTGAGTGATGACGACGACGTCGCCCTTCTTCACCTTTCCGCCGAGGATGCCCTCGCAGGCGTCTTCTTGGGAGTCAAAGACAACGGCAGGGCCCGAGAACTTCCAGATGCTCTCATCGACACCTGCAGTCTTCACGACGCAACCATCCTGGGCGATATTGCCGAAGAGGATGGCCATTCCGCCGTCTTTTGTGTAGGCGTGTTCGATGTCGCGGATGCAACCTTCGGCACGATCCGTGTCGAATGCGTCGTAGTAGGTCTCCTGGGCGCCTAATTCGTTGCAGAAGCGGCCCGCAGGAGCTGAGAGATAGAGGCTTATGCCCAACTCTTCCTCGTCGTTTTGTTCCTTGCAGGGAGCGCTCAGAGAGAATCGTTCAATATCCTCGGCCAGCGTCTTTCCATTGACGCGCTTTACGCTCGTGTCGATGAGGCCTCCCTTAGCCAGTTCGCCCATGAGCGACAAGACACCGCCCGCGCGTCCAAACTCCTGTACGCTATACTTCTGGCTGTTAGGCGCCAGCTTGCAGAGGAAAGGAGTCTTGCGCGAGAGGGCGTCGATATCCTTCATCGTGAAGTCGACGCCAGCCTCTTGTGCCACAGCCAGCAGATGTAGGACCGTGTTGGTAGAGGCACCCATAGCGATATCGACCGTCATCGCGTTGAGGAAGGCCGTTCGTGTGGCAATGGAGCGCGGCAGCACGCTCTCGTCGCCGTCGACGTAGTAGGCCATAGCATTCTTGACTATCTGGCGCGCAGCCTGCTGCATCAGACGGATACGGTTCTTGTGCGTCGCCAGGATGGTACCGTTGCCGGGCAGCGAGAGGCCGATGGCTTCCGTCAGGTTGTTCATCGAGTTGGCGGTGAACATACCCGAGCAGCAGCCGCAACCGGGGCAAGCACGGTTCTCCACTTCGGCCAGTTCGTCGTCCGAGACAGTTGGGTCTGCACCCTTCACCATCGCTGCGATGAGGTCGAGGTTCTCGCCTTTGTATTTGCCTGCTTCCATCGGACCGCCTGAGACGAAGACAGCAGGGATGTTCAGTCGCATCGCGGCCATGAGCATTCCCGGGGTGATTTTGTCGCAGTTCGAGATGCAGATCATAGCGTCCGCTTTGTGACCGTTGACCATGTACTCGACCGAGTCGGCGATGATGTCGCGCGACGGGAGTGAATAGAGCATGCCATCATGCCCCATAGCGATGCCGTCGTCGATGGCAATCGTATTGAATTCAGCGGCATAGCAGCCGAGACGCTCGATCTCGCGCTTGACAATCTGACCGGCCTCGTGCAGATGGGTGTGACCCGGCACGAACTGCGTGAAACTATTGACGATGGCGATGATGGGTTTGCCGAATTGCTCTCTCTTCATGCCGTTGGCTACCCACAGGGCGCGGGCTCCGGCCATACGGCGACCTTCTGTGCAGACTGCGCTGCGTAATTGATGTCTCATTCTTGTGTGCGTGTTAACGATTTTCGGCGCAAAAGTACACCAAAACGTTCTCAAATGCAAATTTATGCCTCATTTTCATACAAAGATGAAGAAAAAAGTGTATCTTTGCCCCGAATTAAAAACAGAGTGTAACCCCTAAACC
>CADCOX010000259.1 GCA_902803195.1 uncultured Bacteroidales bacterium | reverse complement strand
GATGGTGGAATTGGTAGACACGAGGGACTTAAAATCCCTTGGCCAGTGATGGCCGTACGGGTTCGATTCCCGTTCCGGGCACATGCATTTCGACGAACGAATCACACAGTCTGACGACTATCGGCGCGAGGAGCTCATCCGCAAGATTGAGCGTTCGCTGCAGAACCTCACGCTCACTGAGCTTGAGGCTCTTTCGTATAGTATGTCTACACAGACATACGCTAACGACTAATCCCTTCACGAAAACCAAACCCTTATGAATATGAGACGTATGATGCAAGTGCTGCTTACGGCAGCCCTTTTATTCAACATTAACGCTATCGGGAACACGGGCAGCGCCAGCAGCTTACGTGCTCAGACGCTGCCGACATTCAGCACCGATGGCGCCGAAACTTGGTATATCATCCAATTCAAGCGCGGCGGTGCGGCCTTGCAGGATATGGGTGAAGGT
This sequence comes from uncultured Bacteroidales bacterium, assembly GCA_902803195.1. Classification (GTDB taxonomy): domain Bacteria; phylum Bacteroidota; class Bacteroidia; order Bacteroidales; family Bacteroidaceae; genus Physcousia. Next base: position 19,123 of record CADCOX010000259.1, on the reverse strand, counting down.
GCGGCTCTGCAGACGGCCGACGTGGACAAGCGAAACAATGCACAACTCTGGAAGGTGACCGGTTCGCAAACGAACTGCGAGATCATCAGCAAGGCGGGTCGTCACATCTATTACAACGGCAATCGCTATGCCGCATCGACTAACCAGAAAGGCTCGCTCCGCCTGGCTGCTACGACGAACGGTGAATTCAAGCCCGCCTGGGAGATTCAGTCGACGAGCATCAGCGGTCAGTCGATGAACCAATGGGGTGGCTTTGGTGTCGGACGCGAGTTGGGTTCTTGGAGTGCCAACGACCCCAACAACCCACTCCTCTTCGTGGATCCCACGTCGCTGCCTGATCCCGATCCGCAACCCTCGAAACTGACGGAATGGGCCTGCTCGGGCAGCACCACTTACCGCCCCGACAACTTGATGACACTGTGGTATACGGCACCCGTGACGCGACAGTCGGTGGGTGACCCTTGGATGGAATATGCGTTGCCTATTGGCAATGGGCAACTGGGCGCTATGATTTATGGAGGGATACGTCAGGACCTCGTTCAGTTCAACGAGAAGACCCTGTGGACGGGGTCGTCAACCCTCTACAACCGCGATGGTGGTTATCAAAACTTCGGGCATGTGTATATCGAAGATACCTCCGACCGTTTCTCTACCACCTCAACGAATGGGGTGAAGGACTACGTGCGAACGTTGGACCTGTCGACAGCCGTGGCAACAGCCGAATGGAAGAGCCCGGACAAGAGCGTCACGTTCACCCGAGAATACATCACGTCCTATCCCGACCAGGTGATTGCCGTTCGACTGACGGCCAGCGAACCGGGTCAACTGAGCCAGCGCATCTATTTATGGAACGCGCATAACGTGCGCGCAACCTATGCCGACGGCGAGGCTACGTTCGATGGCAAACTGACCGCCGTCAGCTATTGCGCCCGCATGAAGGTGCTCGCCGAAGGCGGCACTGCCACAACCGATGCCGAGGGCATACACATCCAAGGAGCTGACGCCATCACCATCCTTGTGGCTGCCGGCACCGACTACGACCCCATCGCCAACGGCTTCGTCAGCGGTACAAAAGAGGGATTGGCCCAGCGCATCAAAACGACGATTGACGCCGCTGCCGCCAAAGGATGGGCGGCCTTGCGTGCCGATCATGTCGCTGACCATGCCGCGCTCTTCGATCGTTGCCGCCTGGAGCTTGACCGTGCCACAAACACGAAAGCCACCAACAAACTCGTCGACAACTATGCCACTCTCACCTCAAGAGCGACATTGTTGCGCTCGGCCGATGCACGCGAATTGGAGCAGCTCTATTTCCACTACGGGCGCTACCTCCTCATCGCTTCATCCCGAGGCATCGACCTCCCCAACAACCTGCAAGGTATCTGGAACCACAAGAACGCAGCACCTTGGTGCTCGGACATCCATGCCAACATCAACATCCAGATGAACTACTGGCCAGCCGAACTCACGGGCTTGCCAGAGATGCACGAGAAGTACCTCAACTATCTCTACAATATGGCCGTCGTCCAACCCGTTTGGAAGAACTATGCCACGGGCAACGGAACCGACGGGCGCTATCTGCATCACTCCACGGGATGGGCATGTTATACCGAGAACAACATCTTCGGTTGCTGCACCGATTGGATGGCCGCCAACTACCCTGAGGCCGGAGCGTGGAGCTGCGACCACTTGTGGCAGCACTACCGCTATACGCTCGACCGCGAGTTCCTCAAGTCAAAGGCGTTGCCCGTCATGCTCTCGGCCACTCGGATGTGGATGGAGCGCCTGAAGAAGGCATCCGATGGTTCATGGGAATGTCCTAATGAATGGAGTCCGGAGCACGGCCCCACTGAGAACGCGACAGCCCACTCCCAGCAGATTGTATGGAACCTTTTCGACGAGACAATCAAAGCGATAGAGACCTTGGGAATTGAAGACGCCGGCGTCACCCAGACATTCCTCAACCAATTGAAGACCAAGTTCGAAAAGCTCGACAATGGCCTCCACACCGAGACCTACAAGGGTAACTATGGCGCTACACGCAACGGCGTGAAGACGGGCGACGAGATCCTTCGCGAGTGGAAATACACCGACTACGCCACCGGCAATGGCAACGAGAGCGGGCACCGCCACCTCTCGCACATGATGGCGCTCTATCCCTTTGCCAACCTGCCCGCTTCGAATCCTTACTACGAGCCCGCAGTTCGAAGCTTGAAACTGCGCGGACTCCCCTCAACAGGTTGGTCAATGGGTTGGAAGATGAATCTGTGGGCACGCGCGCTCGAGCCCGACCAAGTGGTGGAGCTCTTCAAGACGGAGTTCAAGCATAGCACCAGCTATGGGACCGACCAATCGAAGGGCGGCGTCTACTATAACCTCTTCGACTCGCACGCGCCTTTCCAGATTGATGGCAACTTCGGTGTCTGTGCGGCTATGGCAGAGTTGCTGCTGCAGAGCCACACCGATACGCTCCAACTGCTGCCTGCCCTTCCTTACATCTGGCCTAAAGGAAGTATCCGCGGACTGCGTGCCGTGGGCGGTTTTGAAGTCGACGAGGAGTGGGAGAACAGCAAGCTCACGCGAGCCACAATCCACAGTCTGAAGGGCCAACCCCTGATGATTGCCTACAAGGATATCGCATCTTTCACCATCACCGCATCCGACGGCCAAGCCGTGACGCCCACTGTACTCTCAGCCGACCGAATCGTTATCCCCACAACCACAGAAGGTACGACCTACGTTTTTGCCCCTGCGCCGGCTGATGCCATCAGCCCACTCCGCGCGCAACAGGCCGAGAACGATAGCCTCTATGACCTCTCAGGGCGTCTCGTCTCCAGCAACCCTCGCTCCGGCATCTATGTCAGGAATGGGCAGAAGGTGGCGAAGGGAATCTGACCATCCCTCAACGTGATGACGACAGCGGTGCTTCAGTAGATTCACACTTACTGAAGCACCGCTGTTTTCGGATGGACAAGTACGGGGGCGATTGCTCGTCAAGATGACGCTTCTGGGATCTTTCGGATGAGCGTCAAACCGTCACGAAGGGGCAGGATGACGCGTTCCACAGCTGGGTCTGCAGCTACCAAGTCATTGAAAGCAATAATGCCCTGTGTCTGTGCGTCCTTACCATTGAGGGCAACTTGAGCGGAACGCTGCGCAGACGTTGCCAATGCCTCGTCATCAACGACATGTCCATCCCAAAGTGTATTGTCCGCTATGATGAAACCGCCGGGACGGAGATGAGGCATGACAGCATGATAATAGTCGACGTAATGACGCTTGTCGGCATCAATGAAGACGAGGTCGAAGAGGTCGGAGCAGTCGTTGAGCAGGCTCAGCGCGTCGCCGATATAAAAGCGTATGCGATCGGCCCATGGCGAGCCCTCGAGCCACGGACGTGTGAAGTCCTCTTGCTCGTCGTTGATCTCAATCGTATGGAGTACGGCATTGCCTTCCAACGCGCTAGCCATGCAGAGAGCGCTATAGCCGGTGAACGTCCCTATCTCGAGAACAGCGGACGGACGTATCATGTGAACCAGCATGTGCAACAATCGCCCCTGCAAATGTCCACTGGCCATGCGAGGATAGTTGAGATGCAGGTGCGTCGCCCGCCAGAGTCGATGGAGGTACTCGGGCTCGGGGTCAATATGAGCGAGGATATAATCGTCGAGGGACATTAGAGCAACGCTTCAATGGCAAGGCGATAGCTGTCGAGGCCAAAACCGCAGATGACGCCGCGGCAAGCAGCGCTGATGAGACTCCGATGACGAAACTCCTCACGCTGATGTACATTAGAGATATGCACCTCGATAGCAGGAGCCGTCACTGAGCGGAGGGCGTCATGAAGCGCTACACTCGTATGGGTGTAGGCACCTGCGTTGAGGACAATGCCGTCGGCGGTATCACCCACCGCCTGAATGCGGTCGATGAGATCGCCCTCGTGATTGCTCTGATAATAGCCTAGTTCGACGTCGGGATAGCGTTGACGGAGTTCACCAAGGTAGTCCTCGAACGAACGGGTTCCATAGATACCAGGTTCGCGAACGCCCAACTTGTTCAGGTTCGGGCCGTTGATAATCTCTATTCTCTTCATTGATGTAAGGAATGGTTTGCGTTGTCGACTTGAAGGGTTAATAGTTGCGTTGCACAACGTAATCGAGATAGTCGTGCAGCGCCTGTGCGACCTCAGTGTCACGGAGTCCGTCGAGCAGGGTGACAGCCTCGCCACAGAGGCGACGCATCTCAGCCTCAGCATAATCCAGTCCGCCATGACTGACCGTAAACTCGGCAAGTTCCTGGACCTCGAGCTTCGAGGCTTCAAGAGAGCGGACGCGCATAGCCAAGTGATGATAGCGGGCGTTGGCCGTAGCGTTGAGCGCGTGGATGACAGGGAGCGTCAGCTTGCCTTCCTGCAAGTCGTTGCCTTTAGGCTTACCCACATTCAGGCTCTCGTCGAAGTCGAAGATGTCATCGCGCAGTTGGAAACAGAGTCCCACAAGATGCCCAAAGCGTTCGAGCCGCTTGACGATATCCTCAGAGGCACCGCCGAGGTGCGCTCCCAGCCGGGCACAAGTCGCAAACAAGGCCGCCGTCTTGCGTGAGATGACCTCGTAGTAATCGTCCTCGCTGAAGACGGTGCTATGGGTGTTGTTCAATTGCATTAGTTCGCCGTCGGCCAGCGTCTGTCCGAGCCAAGCCATTCGCTCGACAGCCTCCAACGAATGAGTGAGTGCCACCTCTGTCAAGGCTTTCGAGGTGATGAAATCACCGACGAGCACAGCGGCTTTGTTGTCGAAAAGCGCATTGATGGATCGTTGTCCGCGACGCATATCGCTCTCGTCGACGACGTCATCATGGACAAGGCTGGCGGTATGCAACATCTCCAGTCCCACAGCAGCATGGATGGCCTCAGGCGTAACACATCCCCCCTCGCGAGCACACAACAGGACGAGCGTGGGACGCATCATCTTGCCGAGTCGACGGGTAAGATGGGAGAGGGCTGCCGACAGGAGGGGATTGTCGGACTGGAGGGCATTGCGGAAGACATCCTCGTAGCGACGGAGGTCAGCGGCTATGGGTTGACGAATCGTTTCTAGTGTCATTTCGAGTGCAAAGATAGGAAAAAGTTTTGAGGCGGAAGGGTCTTGTGCAGGGTAAAAATGTTTTTTGAGGCTAAAAAAGGCTAATAAATGACGATTGTTCTGGAAATATCCTCTCCGTTTGTGGCCTTAGCTCCAAAGTTTTGCTTATCTTTGCCGACAGTTATGGCAACAGTTCTTTATCCTTCGCCCATCTTTGGGCCAGTACATAGTCGCCGTCTCGGCGTGTCGCTCGGCATCAACCTGATGCCAGCCGACGGGAAGGTCTGCACCTTCGATTGCATCTACTGTGAATGTGGTCTGAATGGCAGCCACAGGCCGCATCAGCATCGTCCTTCACGTGCCGCAGTGGCCGCAGCCCTGGAAGAGCGCCTCCAGCTGATGGCAACCGAAGGGCCTCGCCCCGACGTGCTCACGTTCGCCGGCAATGGCGAGCCTACGGCTCATCCTGAGTTCAGCGGCATCGTCGAAGATACGGCACGGCTCCGCGACCGCTATTGCCCCGAAGCCCGCATCAGCGTACTCTCCAATGCTACGAGGGTTGTTAGCGACGACGTTCACGCAGCGCTCATGCGCGTGGACAACAACATCCAGAAGCTGGACACCGTGAACATGGATTTCATCAAACGCGTGGACCGCCCTACTGGCGCTTACGACCTCGAGACAATCATCAACCGCCTGGCGGCATTCAACGGGCATGTCATCATCCAGACGATGTTCCTCGCAGGCACAGATGCCGAGGGTGTTGACGTGCGCAACACGTCATCCTTCTATGTCGACCCCTGGCTGCAGGCGCTGCAACGCATACAGCCCGAGCAGGTGATGATTTACACCATCGACCGCGAGACGCCTGTTCCGACGCTGCAAAAAGCAACGCCCGCCGAATTGGACAGCATTGCCGAACGCGTGCGGGCATTGGGTATGAAGTGCTCCGTCGCCTACTAACAGACTCCCCCCCTTTCCTTCCGCTCCCCTCCGTCTATGCCTATATACGCAAGCATCTGCGCGTATATACGTGAAGGGCTTCGCGTATAGTACGCAAAGGGCTGAGCGTATATACGTAAAGGGCTGAGCGTATAGTACGTGAAGGGCTTCGCGTATAGTACGCAAAGGGCTGAGCGTATAGTACGTGAAAGCCGATGCGTATATACGCTGTGGTTCCTACGTTTATTCGTGCTAATGGCTGCGAGCGCAGTCGGGGCAAACACCTTTTACGAGGAAATTGACGCCCTCCATCTCGAAGCCTTCGGGCATCGGCAGATGAGGGATGTGAAGGCTATGGAAACAGAAGGTACGCTGGCACAAACGACAATAGAAATGGACATGCTGGTCGTCGAGCGAACAATCGTCGTGACCCTCACAAGCTTCATAGCGGGCAACCCCTGTTCCGTCTTCGATAGCATGAACAAGATGCTGAGCCAACAGCAACGTAAGTGTGCGGAAGATGGTAGAACGGTCTACAGTATCGAGGCGGTCGTCCAGCTCGCGCAACGACAGCGAATGACGGCTCTCGGCCAAAGCGCGATAGACCAACAGACGCGTGGCAGTGGCCTTGACACCACGTTCCTCCAAATGTTGAGCATAATCTTCTGTCTTCATCGGGTGGTGGTTTCGAGATGAAAGGATGAGGGAGAATCGGGATTTTCGACTTCAAGGGATATCGAAATATCGAGATATCGTAATAACGTAATAACGTAATAACGTAATAACGAGATATCGGGATAACGAAATAACGAAATGCCGAATTATCAAAGCGGCTTTATCCTTGATTCCCAGTCCTTTAATAGTGAAAACTTGACCCGCCGAGGAACTCGCGGAGGAGCGAGGTGAGTGGTATCTGCTTGTCGGGAATCGGCTCGAAGAAACCGACGAGCTGACGCAAGCGCCACGCCTCTTCGTATTCGGGCTCGCGTTCATGCACTTGCTCCAATAGCGGTAATACGAATCCGCGAAGGACGGCCAACTCGTAGAGCAAGGCGCTGTTGATCATGCGGTCGCAGTTCTCTTGATAAGGGAAGATCCACTTCTCCTCACCTGCGCGCACACTTGGCCATCGGCGAATCGTCTCTGAGGCCGAGTAGCCACGGAAGTTGCTGTCGCGAATGATGCGGCGAAGGAGTCGGTTGTCCGAGGTCGAGATGCGACGATTCTCGTCCAATTGGATGGTGGTGAGGGCCGAGACGTAAAGGCGGTACTTGACTTCATCAGGTATTTGATGTGTCAAACCCGGGTTGAGGGCATGGATGCCTTCGATGATAAGCACGTCTTGCGGGCCTATGCTCAATTCATGGCCGCTCGCCTCGCGCTTCCCCGCCTGGAAGTTGAAGTGAGGCAGTTCCACCGTTTGTCCAGCCAGGAGAGCGCTCAGCTGCTCATTGAAGAAAGCGACGTCCAATGCCTGCAGGCACTCGAAATCGTACTCTCCCTTTTCATCGCGCGGGGTGTCCTCGCGATTGACGAAATAGTCATCCATCGAGATGGTACGAGGCCGAAGGCCACAAGCGGCCAGTTGCACAGCCAAGCGCTTGCAGGTGGTCGTCTTGCCACTGCTGCTGGGTCCCGCCAACAACACTAAGCGTTTACCCTGTGCCTGAATGTCATCGGCTACTGAAGCAATACGGCGCTCCTGCAGGGCTTCTACGACGTTGATAATCTCAGTGGCATATCCATCCCGGACCACTTTATTCAGTTCGGCCACTGTACGGAGACCTACGATCTCCTGCCAGCGACGGTGCTCAGCCATGACGGCTTGTAGTTTCTTCATAATGAATAGTGAAACAGAATTAGGGGGTTACGTATACAAGTTCTGCTGTCAAACGGTAGGGTTTCAGACGCCTTAGTCCTTGGCCGTCAGGATGCGCGTCAGCTCCTCCATGCCTTCGGAAGCGCCCTTCATGATGTGACGAACACGATGGCTTCCCGACCAAGGCACTTCCTTCGGGTCGATCAAGTAGATAGGCGCGTGGTCAGGAGCAAACTGGATGAGCCCTGCTGCAGGATAGACGTTCAGGCTGGTGCCTATGACAATGAAGATGTCAGCCATCGAGACCTCCTCGGCAGCCCTCTCTATTTCGGGTACAGCCTCGCCAAACCAGACGATGAACGGGCGCAACTGACTGCCGTCGGCAGCTCGATCGCCCATATGGATGTCCATGTGCTGCTCGTCGAGGGTAATGATTTGCGTGGGATCGTTGGGACGACGCGTCGAGGTGGCTTTCATCAGTTCGCCATGCAGATGAATGACCTTCGACGAGCCTGCGCGCTCATGGAGATTGTCGACGTTCTGCGTGATGACTGTCACATCGAAATCCTTCTCCAGCGCAGCCACCAGTTCATGACCTCGGCAAGGTTGTACTGCTGGCAACTGACGACGGCGCTCGTTATAGAAGTCAAGCACCAATTTGGGATTACGTTCGTAGCCCTCAATTGTTGCGACGTCCTCAACTCGATGTTGTTCCCAAAGCCCGCCCGAATCGCGGAAGGTGCTGATGCCGCTCTCAGCGGACATGCCTGCACCCGTAAGAATAACCACTTTTTTCATTGCTTATCACATTTTTCGTGGCAAAATTAACAAAAAAGAATGACTATCCGCAAAAAGAGAAGATAAAAAAGTTAAAAAAACATGCTTAGACGCTAAAAGATAAAAGAAAAGCAGTACCTTTGCGCGCGAAATGCGCGCTTCGCCCGCGCGTATATATAAATAAGGTATCAGACACAAGCCTCAAAGGCATTCATCAAAAAAGCAAAAATGGATAAAATCAGTTACGCCCTCGGCCTCGGCATTGGCCAGCAACTCAAGAGCATGAACATCGAAAACTTCAATGTGCAAGACTTCACGCAGAGCATCTGCGACGTCTTGACGGACAACGAACCGGCAATCTCGCACCGCGAAGCTCAGGCGCTGCTCAACGAGTACTTCGACAAGCAAGCCCGCCGCCAGGCTGAAGGCGCAATTGCACAAGGCAAGGCTTTCCTCGAAGCCAATGGCAAGAAGGAAGGCGTCGTCACCACCAAGAGCGGCCTCCAGTACACCGTCCTCAACGAAGGAACGGGTCGCAGCCCCAAGGCTACGGACAAGGTCCGCTGCCACTACGAGGGAACGCTCATCGACGGCACTGTCTTCGACAGCAGCTATCGCCGTGGCGAGCCCGCCGACTTCCCCCTCAATGGTGTCATCCCCGGTTGGACCGAGGGTGTACAGCTGATGAAAGAGGGCGCCAAGTACCGCTTCTTCATCCCCTATCTGCTCGGTTACGGCGAACGCGGTGCCGGCAGCAGCATCCCTCCCTACTCGACCCTCATCTTCGACGTCGAACTCATCAAGGTACTGTAAAAGGGGGGAAGTTGAAAAGTTGAAACGTTGAAAGGTTGAAACGTTGAAAGGTTGAAAGGTTGAAGCGTTGAAAGGTTGAAACGTTGAAAGGTTGAAACGTTGAAGCGTTGAAAGGTTGAAACGTTGAAGCGTTGAAACGTTGAACTATTGAAGATTTATCAAACCATTATAAAAAAACAAAAAGCAAAATGAAAAAAATTTCTCTGATTCTCGCAGTCGCCATGGCAGCTATCATGACGTCCTGCAACCAGACGGCTCCCAACGCCAGTCTGAAGACTGACATCGACACCCTCAGCTATGCTATCGGCATGAGCCAGACAAGCGGCCTGAAGGAGTATCTGTCCATGCGTATGGGCATCGACACCACTTATGTCGAGGATTTCCTCAAGGGTTTCTCTGAGAGCGTCAAATCTGGCGAAGACAAGAAGAAGGCCGCTTACTACGCTGGTATTCAGATTGGTCAGCAGGTCAGCCAAGGTATGGTGAAGAACATCAACCAGATGATCTTCGGCGAGGATAGCACCCAGACCATCAACGAGAAGAACGTCTACGCTGGATTCATGGCAGCTGTCGCCGGCAAGGAGGATATCATGAGCCTCGACTCCGCTAACAACTATGTTCAGACTAAGATGGACGCAGTGCGCAATGCCGCTCGCGAGAAGAACTTCGGCGAGAACAAGAAGGCCGGTGAGGAGTTCATGGCCAAGATCGCCAAGAAGGAAGGCATCAAGAGCCTCGGCAATGGCGTCTACTACGAAGTACTGAAGGAAGGTAAGGGCGAAGTCGCTGCCGACACCTGCCGCGTGAAGGTCCACTATGAGGGTACTCTCATCGACGGTACTGTCTTCGACAGCAACCTCGAGGGCGAACCCACCGTCTTCGGCGCCAGCCAGGTCATCCCCGGCTTCAAGGCTGCTCTGACCACAATGCCTGTTGGTTCCAAGTGGAAGGTCTACATTCCTCAGGATCAGGCTTACGGCAGCAATGACATGGGCAACATCAAGCCCTTCAGCGCCCTCATCTTCACCATCGACCTCCTCGGCATTGAGAAGTAAGCAGTACGATGAAAGGACTGAAATATATCGCCTTAGCTCTTGGCTTGCTGGTGTGCGTCAGCACCAGCGCTGCCAAGAAGGCGAAGAAGAGTAAGAAGGCTGTTGTCGCCGAGAAGGTGGATACCATTCCGATGTCTGACTTCAGTTATGCTTTCGGCATTGCACAGACGAATGGTCTGAAGAATTACCTCGCCCAGCGCATGGGAGTTGAAGAGGCTTACATGGCCGATTTCCTCGCTGGCTTCGACAAGGCTGAGATGGACGAGGCCGACAAACGCGAGAAAGCGCGTCAGGCTGGCATCGAGATCCGCCAGCAGGTGATGAATCAGATCATCCCGCAGATCAACCGCCAAATCAACGACTCAACAGACCTACTCGATAAGGCTCGCTTTGTTGAAGGATTCCGCGCTGCCATCGCCGGCAACGCACAGCTCACCGCCGACAGCGCACAAGCTATCACGGCCAAGCAAATGGACTACTACAACAGTGTCAAGATGGAAGCTAAGTACGGGCAGAACCGCCGCGACGGCGAAGCGTTCCTTGCAGCCAACGCGAAGAAGGACAGCATCGTCACCACGAAAAGCGGTCTGCAGTACAAGGTCATCACTGCTGGCACGGGCGCAGTGCCCACAGCCTCACAGAAGGTGAAGGTTAACTACGAAGGCCGCCTCATCGACGGTACCGTCTTCGACAGCAGCTACAAGCGCAAGCAGCCGGCCACTTTCGCCTGCAATCAGGTCATCAAAGGATGGACTGAGGCACTCACGATGATGCCTGTCGGTTCGAAGTGGGAAGTCTACATCCCCCAAGAGCTCGGTTACGGCTCTCGCGAGGCCGGCAAGATTCCTCCTTTCTCCACGCTCATCTTCACAGTGGAATTATTAGAGATTGTCGAATAGACCGCTCATCAACCTATCATCCGGACAGGTCAAAAGCCCTTCGGACATGCAAAAAGACACCAAAAACGCACTTTGGTGTCTTTTTTTCAGCTAAAGTGATGGTCGGAAGAAACTTTTTGACTATATTTGCCAGCAAAATGATATCTCAATGATTTCTCTTATGGAAAAGATCGACAGTTTGGACAAGAAGATTCTCGAAATCATCACCCGCAATGCACGCATCCCTTTCAAAGACGTCGCCGCCGAATGTGGCGTCTCGCGTGCTGCCATTCATCAGCGCGTACAGCGACTCGTTGACATCGGTGTCATCACGGGTTCGGGCTACAATGTGAATCCCTCTTCGCTGGGCTACAACACGTGTACTTACGTCGGCATTACGCTCGAGCGAGGTTCGATGTACAAACGCGTGGTCAGTGAGTTCGAGAAGATTCCCGAAATCGTGGAATGCCATTTCACGACGGGACCCTACACCATGCTTGTCAAGCTCTATGCTCGCGACAATGCCCATCTGATGGAGTTGCTCAACAACCGGTTGCAGGAAATCGAAGGCGTCATCTCGACCGAGACGCTCATCTCGCTGCGTCAGAGCATTAAGAAGGAAGTTCCGATAGGGCTTTCCGAGTCCGATGCTACTGCCATCAAAGCGTTGACAGCCAAGAAGGCGGCGCTGCTGACCGACACCGCTGAAGATCTATCCGAGACATGCTAACGACAATGATGTTCAATTGGAAATCCACTTACGACGCCTTCCATGCCACTTATCCAGGACAGGAGCGCCAGCCCGTGATTGGTATCACGGGCAATTTTGGCGATAAAGGGTGCGAACTGGCCGAAGGTTACTTCGAGAGCGTCCTACGCGCAGGTGCCACGCCTGTCGTGCTGCCTCCTACTGAGGATCGCGATGCCCTCGTGAATATGCTCGATCGCATTGACGGTCTGCTCCTCTCTGGAGGCGGCGACCTCAACCCGCTCTACTTGGGCGAGCAACCTATTCCGGCCCTCCATAGCATCAATGCTCGTCGCGACCTCTCAGAGCTCTTGCTCACTCGATTGGCGTTCGACAGGCAGTTGCCCATTCTCGGCATCTGCCGGGGCTGCCAGATGCTCGCCGCCGCTCTCGGAGGTACAATCTGCCAAGATCTGGCAACCCAATGGGAACCTACAGGAGCGCTCCTCAAGCACTCACAGGACCTCGACCGTGCTTACGCTTCTCATTCCATCACCATGAGCGACAACTCGCTGATTGCCACCATCATGGGCGCAAGCGAGCTCGCTGTCAACTCTTTCCATCATCAAGCGGTAAGAGAAGCAGGCCCCCATCTGCGCATCTCTGCCCTGGCACCCGATGGCGTGATTGAAGCGGTCGAATCATCAGAACACAAGAGCATCATTGGCGTGCAATGGCATCCCGAATGTTTCTGCCTGCGTGGCGATGAGACGATGATGCCGCTCTTCCGCTGGCTGCGCGACGAAGCGGCCAGTTATGCCGAGGCTCGACATGTCCATCGGCGCGTCCTCACCCTCGACAGTCATTGCGACACACCCATGTTCTTCGACCAAGGCATCCATTTCGACCAACGCGACCCACGCATCTTAGTCGACCTGCACAAGATGAGCGAGGGCGGACTCGATGCCAGCATCATGGTAGCTTATATCCCCCAGGGGCCTTGCACGCCCGAAGGTCATGCGACAGCTACTGCCTACGCCGACAGTCAACTGAAACGCGTTCAGCAGATGGTCGAAGAAATCGCTCGCCAGGCAGAAGGCGGCCCCCTCCCCATAGCCATCGCCCGAACGCCTGCCGACCTCTATCGTCTCAAAGCTGAAGGCACACGCGCCATCATGTTGGGCATAGAGAACGGGTACGCTATCGGTCGCGACCTCTCGCTCGTCAGTCACTTCGCCGAACTGGGCATCGTCTATATGACCCTCTGTCACAACGGTAACAACGACATCTGCGGCTCAGCTCGCCCACGCGAGGGAGAGACGCTAATGGGTATCACCGACTTCGGTGCCGATGTCATTCGCGAGATGAATCGCTTAGGCATCATGGTCGACCTTTCCCATGCCAGCGAGCGCAGCTTCTTCGATGCCATCGACATCAGCTCAACACCCATCGTCTGCTCGCATTCGTCCAGTAGAGCCCTCTGCGACCATCCCCGCAACCTCACCGACGACCAACTGAGGGCATTGGCAGCCTGTGGCGGTGTAGCGCAGGTGACCTTCTACAATGGTTTCCTCCGCGCCGACGGCCAAGCCTCTATCCTCGATGCCGTTGCCCATCTGCACCACATGATTGACGTCGCAGGCATCGAACATGTGGGCATCGGCACTGATTTCGACGGCGATGGCGGCGTACCAGGACTGGCCTCAGCCTCAGAACTCATCAACCTGACTCGTCGCCTGCTGCGTGAGCACTACAGCGAAGCCGACCTCCGCCTCATCTGGGGTGGCAATTTCCTCCGTGTGATGCAGCAAGTGCAAGAAGCGGCACATACAAAACAATGAAATTGAACGTTATAACGACCTTCTATCGAATGAAGCTTTTGAGAAAATATCACCTCCTTCTCCTCGGTTGCGTATGCAGTGGCATTGCCGCAACAGCTACCCTTTTCCCCTCCTGTAAAGGCTCGAAGAGTGTTCCCGAGGTCGACACCATTGCCCTCGCTCCGGCTCCTGCCTTCATCGCAGATTCAGCTATGGCTTATGTCGAGGCCCAATGTGCCTTCGGTCCCCGCGTTCCTGGGACGAAAGCCCATGAGGACTGTGGCGACTGGATCATGTCTACATTCAAGGGCTTCGGCGCCGAGGTGAGCGAGCTGCGTACAACCCTTAATGGTTATGACGGACAGCCTCTTCCCTGTCGCAACCTACAGGCGCGACTCAATCCCGAAGCTGGCGACCGCATTCTCATCACGGCCCATTGGGACAGCCGCGCCTGGGCCGACAACGACCCCGATGTCCAGAACCATCACTTGCCAGTCATGGCTGCAAATGATGGGGCTTCGGGCGTAGCAGTCATGCTGGAGTTGGCTCGCATCATTCATGAGACGGGACTCAACTATGGCATTGACTTCATCTGCTTCGACCTAGAGGATCAGGGCACACCACAATGGGCCGAAACCGACGCTGAGGACGATGACTTCTGGTGTCTCGGCTCCAAGTATTGGGCCGAGCAAGCCTATGCCATCGGCTATCAAGCGCGCTTTGCCATCAATCTTGACATGGTGGGCGGTCGCGGCTGTCGATTTGCGATGGAAGGTTTCTCGCAGCGCTATGGACAGACGCTCGTATCGATGGTGTGGCATTTGGCTCACCAACTGGGCTTCGGCGACTATTTCCCCCTTCGTGAGAGTAGTTACGTGACCGATGACCACCTGCCCATCAACCAGATTGCGCACATCCCGGCCATCGACATCATACCTCACTTCGATGGAGGGCCTTCCAGTTTCGGCCCTACCTGGCATACCGTCAGCGACACACCCGATGCTATCGACCCCGAGGTCATGCGTGCCGTCGGTCAGACGCTCTTACAATTGATCTATAACGATAACTAAGCCCCAGCCCCACACATAGGGATGGGAGTCACCTGCAGGTAATCTTTATTTTTCATTTTTCACTGTCTTCTCGACAGCACAGTTTAGGTAACTTTCATTTTTCACTTTTCATTTTCATTTTTCACTTTTCACTTTTCATTTTTCACTTTTCATTTTTCACTCTCCCAAGGGATGGCATGAATAAAAAAGATATGGAATCTAACGACAATCAAAATACGACACGCCAGCCGCTCCCCTCCTTTACGGGAGGGGTTGAGGGTAGGCCCTCTATCAACGAAATACAGGACGACATCATCGAGGAATTCAGCGACTTCGATGACTGGATGGATAAATACCAGCTCCTCATCGACCTCGGCTCAGAACAGCAGCCGCTCCCTGAGAGTGCCAAGACCGAGCAGAACCTCATCGATGGCTGCCAAAGCCGTGTCTGGCTCACCGCCGATCTCACCCCAGAGGGTCTTATCCACTTCGAGGCCGAGAGTGACGCACTCATCGTGAAGGGTATTGTGACATTGCTCATCCGCGTCCTCAGCGACCATACTCCTCAGGAGATCTTAGATGCTGACCTCTACTTCATCGAAAACATTGGCCTGCGTGAACACCTCTCCCCAACGCGCAGCAATGGGCTCTTGGCGATGCTCCGCCAGATGAAGATGTACGCCCTCGCATTCAAAGCCACTGCCTCGCATGAAGCTTAATGCCTTTACTCTAACCCCTCAATTCTAAACTCTAAACTCTCATACGGCATTGCCGCACTTCAAGAATGGAAACAACAAGACAGAATAAAATCGCTCGCCTCATCCAGAAGGAACTGAGCGATATCTTCCAACGTCAGACGCAGGCCACTCGCGGTGTCCTTGTCAGCGTCACTACCTGCCGCATCAGCCCCGACATGAGTGTCTGCCGTGGCTACCTCAGCATCTTCCCAAGCGAACGTGCTCAGGAGATTTGCGACAACATCAACAACAATGTTCGCGAGATACGATTCGAGCTGGGTCAACGCACGCGCCACCAGTTGCGTATCATCCCCGAACTCAAATTCTTTGTCGACGACTCCCTCGACTACGCTGAGAACATCGACAAATTGTTAAATGAAAAGTGAAAGAGTGAATTCTCGCTAAACAGATGTTTTCGTTTTTCATCGCTCGCCGTTACCTCTTCTCACGCAAGAGTTATCATACCATCAACATCATCTCCGGGATCTCTATCTGCGGTGTCGCCCTGGCGACGATGGCGTTGGTGGTGACGCTCTCTGTGTTCAATGGCTTCCGCGACTATGTGGCATCATTCTTCACAGCCTTTGACCCTCAGCTGAAAGTGACGCTGGCCAAAGGCAAGACGATCTCGGCCGACGACCCGTCACTCGTCGCGCTCCGCGCTCATGAAGCCGTCGAAGTCTACACGGAGGTGTTGGAGGATCAAGCCCTTATCGTTGGCAACGACCGTCAGTGGGTAGTTACCATCAAGGGCGTCGATGACAATTTCAACCAACAGGCCGACCTCGAGAGCATCCTCTATGGTGATGGCGAGTTCGTTCTTCATGCCGATGTCCTTGAGTATGGAATCATGGGCATTCGCCTCGCTCAACAGTTAGGACTCGGAGCACGCTATGATGGCGCTCTGCCCATCTACGCGCCCCGCCAGGGAGAGCGCGTGAATCTTTCGAATCCCATGCAAAGCTTCACAAGCGATGAACTCTATTCCCCGGGCGTTGTTTTTGCCGTCAATCAGAGCCGATATGATGCCCATTACATCCTCACATCCATCACTTTTGCCCGGCGTCTCTTCGGTCAGGAGGGTGTGGTCTCTGCCATCGAACTGCGGCTGAAGCCCGATGCCAACATCAACGCTGTTCAGAAGGATATCCGTCGTCTCCTCGGCAATCGCTTCATCGTCCAGAATCGCTATGAGCAACAAGAGGATACATTTCGCATTATGCAAGTAGAGAAATTCATCGCTTACCTCTTCCTGACGTTCATCCTCCTTGTCGCTTCATTCAACATCATCGGTTCGCTCTCGATGCTGATGATTGACAAACGAGCCGATGTACAGACACTCCAAGCACTCGGAGCCGACGATCGTCAGACGGCTCAGATCTTCCTGCTCGAAGGTTGGCTCATCAGCGGTTTCGGAGCAGCTTTAGGCATTGTGCTCGGGCTCTTGCTCTGCTGGCTGCAGATGCGTTTCGGTTTTGTCAAACTGGGACAAAGTGAAGGCTCATTCATCGTCGATGCCTATCCTGTCAGCGTTCATGCCATGGACATCCTCGTTATATTCCTCACCGTCTTGGCCGTTGGACTGCTTGCCGTCTGGCTGCCCGTGCGCCGCATGACGCGTGATCTCCTGCGCGAAATCAAATCCAAGAACGAATAGAATTCTGAGTAAACCTGCACACACATGTGTCATTTTTACAACATCACAAAGTGAATTATATCGTTTATCTTCACGAAGTCTCGTAAAAGTTTTGTCTTTCGCGAGACTTTCTTTATTTTTGCACCGCAAAACTAACTAAGACAAGCATTATGAAACGCCTTATCTTCTTTGTCGTTATGACCCTGAGCGCCGCATGGACGAGCGCCCAATCACGTTCCACCGACCTCCAAGGCTTTGCTTACGAGCAACGGCCTACCGCCCCCACGGGCAAAGAGTGGCAGTCACCTGAAGCCCTCTCACTAAACAAAGAGCAACCCCGCGCCTGGGGATTCCATTTCCCCTCCGAGGAGGCCGCCCGTGGAGTCTTGCCCGAGCGTGGAGCCTACTGGCAGAGCCTTGACGGCACATGGAAATTCCATTGGTGCCGCACACCCGAAGAGCGCGCCAAGGGCTTTGAAGCACCTGCCTATGATGTCGCGGCATGGGATGACATCGAGGTGCCGGGCTGTTGGAATGTGCAAGGAATCCAGAAGGACGGTTCGCTCAAATATGGTGTTCCTATCTATGTCAACCAGAAGGTCATCTTCGAGCATCAAGTGGCCGTGGACGACTGGCGCGGCGGAGTCATGCGCAAGCCTCGCAATCCGCAGTGGACCGTCAATGAGTACCCCAACGAAGTCGGGAGTTATCGCCGCACCTTTACCGTGCCTGCCGACTGGAAGAATCGAGTGGTCTACATCAACTTCGACGGCGTTGACAGCTTCTTCTATCTGTGGATAAATGGGCATTACGTAGGTTTCTCCAAGAACTCTCGCAACACAGCCTCTTTCGACATTACCCGTTTCCTAAACAAAAAAGGCGAAAACGTTGTTGCTGTCGAGGTCTATCGCAACAGCGACGGCTCATTCCTGGAGGCACAGGATATGTTCCGTCTGCCTGGCATCATCCGCAGCACTTACCTGACGAGCGTGCCCGAGGTGGCTATCACAGACCTCGTCGTCCGTACAAAGAAGCTTAGCGGTGCCGGCATCACAGAAGAGGCCGACGGAACCATCGCCGTTGAGGCAGAAGTGAAGAATCTCGGGAAGGGAAAGACCAAGTTTCTCTCAATCGATTATAAGGTCTATCCAGTCAAACTTTATTCCGACGAATTGGCTCCCGGACGCTTGTCTATCGATGCGGAAGCCTCTGTCGGCACGCCTGACGGCCAAGCTAGGACGGCTGTTATCAACGGCCTGAAGGTAGTTCCCGCTGAGATCCGTTGTCATGGAGTACGCGCCTGGTCGGCCGAAGCACCTTATCGCTATGTCCTCACCGCTACACTGAGGAACAGGAAAGGCAAGGTGCTCGATGTGCGCTCCACCTACTTCGGCATCCGCACCGTAGAGATCCGCGAGACGAAGGCCGAGGACGATGAGTTCGGGTTGGCCGGCCGCTACTTCTATGTCAACGACAAGCCCGTGAAGCTGAAAGGCGTCAATCGTCATGAGACGAACCCTTGGCGAGGTCATGCGATCACTACGGAACAAATGGAGCAGGAGATCTTCTTGATGAAGCGCGGCAACATCAACCACGTCCGCAACTCTCACTACGCCAACTCCCCTCGCTGGTACTATCTCTGCGACAAATATGGTATCTATCTCGAAGACGAAGCGAACATCGAGAGCCATGAATACTACTACGGCGATGCCTCGCTCTCCCACCCGATTGAATGGCGGGCCGCTCATATCGCGCGTAATATGGAAATGGTACGCGCGCACGTGAATGCGCCCTCCATCGTCATCTGGAGCCTTGGCAATGAGGCTGG
>CADCOX010000258.1 GCA_902803195.1 uncultured Bacteroidales bacterium | reverse complement strand
GGTGTCCACTCGGCTGCGCTTAGCGCCACGGGCACTCAACTCATCGACACCTATTCATCGCCTACTGTCGCACGTAAGGTGAACCTCTTGCAGACGGCTTCGGGCAAGAGCGTCAATCTGCTCACGGCCGACGACCCCTGGAAGGACTACGACGTCCCCGAGATCACCAGCGGCAGCATCAAAGCTGCCGACGGGCAGACCGATCTCTACTACCGCCTCATCAAACCCACGGGCTTCGACCCCTCGAAGAAATATCCGACGGTGGTCTATGTCTATGGCGGTCCCCATGCCCATAATGTGCAAGCTTCTCGTGGTTACTACTTCCGTGGATGGGAGATCTATATGGCACAGCTGGGCTATGTCATCTTCGTGCTCGACAACCGCGGGTCGCAGTATCGAGGACTGAAGTTTGAGCAGGCCACCTTCCGTCACCTCGGCGACGAGGAGATGAAGGACCAGATCTGCGGTGTGGAATTCCTGAATACGCTGCCTTATGTCGATGCCGACCGCCTTGGCGTGCATGGGTGGAGCTTTGGCGGTTTCATGACCACGAACCTGATGTGCTCCTACCCCGATGTCTTCAAAGTCGGTGTGGCTGGCGGTCCCGTCATTGACTGGAAATACTACGAAGTGATGTATGGCGAGCGCTACATGGATCGTCCCGAGCAGAATCCCGACGGCTATGCCTCGTCGAGCCTGCTGCCAAAAGCCAAGAACCTGAAAGGACGCCTGCAGATCATCCTCGGCTACAACGACCCGACATGTGTACCCCAGCACACCCTCTCGTTCATTCGTGCCTCTATTGACGCTGGTACACAACCCGACCTGTTCACCTATCCGGGCGACGGCCACAATATGTTCGGCACCGACCAGATTCACCTGCACGAGCGCATCACCCGTTACTTCGAGGACTATCTGAAGTAACGGAAGCCTTGCTGCTGCCTCGGGGCACCCGTTAAAAGATAGCCAGCCGAAAACGGCTGGCTATTCTTGTCTCTTCGGCTGGCTATTCTTGTCTTTGTCTCTATCCTTTCCTCCTGCGCCTGAGTTTGCGGGCTTTGAAGTCGAAGGCTTGTTGGACCTCGCCCGTTAGCAGGTTGTGGATGGTGACGTGTAATTGTCCTTGAAGCACCTCGCCCTCGATGACGGTAGGGAATTTCTCGGGGCGCTTCTTGCCATCGACGATACCCATCTCAGGACCGCCACCGACGATTTGTGCCCATGGGCGTTCATTTGTAGGCGCGTCATAACGGTAGTGGTGCTGATGGGCCGTGATGATGAGTTGGCAACCAGCCTGCTCCAATACTGGGCACCACATCTTGGCGCAGGTGCGTTGCCACATGGCGAAGTCGCCGCTGTATTGCGGGTCGGTGTCGTTGGGCGTAAGGTCGCCAGGGTTACGGCGTGGATTAGGGTCGTAAAGCGGGATATGGCAGAAGGCAATGAGGTAAGGGGCGCTGGCTATCTCGGGGCGCCGAAGCGCGTCGCGGAGCCAATCGGTCTGGGCTTCGCGATAGGCTTTCATGTTGAAGAGTCCGGCAAACTTACTGTTCGTGTCGAGTTTGTCCTCGCCTGTATCGAGACCGATCATCGCCACCTCGCCCATGCGAACAGCGAAGTTGCGACCCAAGTCCCAGTCGCGCGTGTCGCGCTCCTCAGGCTGGCGGTACATCCACACACGCTCCAGATGACGATTGGCCATCCCGCGGAAGTCGTGGTTGCCGGGGCAGAACAGATAAGGCAGCTGGGCGGCATAATCATTGCGTTCAATCTCGGGCTTGAGGTAGATGCGCGTCTGCGCCTCAATGGTCTCTTCGACGTTGCTGGCATCGCCGTTCCAGATGACGCAGGAGGGCGAAAGCTGAGCAATCTTCTCAATGGCGAGGCCGAAAGGACGCCAGGAGACATGCGTGTCATTGATGACGCAGAAGTGGGCATGGGCTGCCGAGCCTGCTGTCGTGAAATGATAGATGGTGGGGTCGTCCTCTGTCCCTAAGACCTTCATGGAATAACCGCTTTTGTATTCGATGCGGTCGGCGCCGATACGATAATAATAGGTCGTAGCAGGCTTCAGTCCCGTGAAGCGCACCTGAATGACGCGGTCGCTGATTTCGGTGGTACGATAGCCACCGGCCTTCACCTTGCGCCCGTCGCTCAGGTCTGGGCGCTCGCCAATCACGACGTATCCATTGGCTAAAGCGCTAACAGCGAAGGCGATGCCAATGGAAGTTTCAGCGTAGTTCTGTAGCATCGGGGCCGAGGCGATGAGGCGCTCGTTGCCACTATCGGCAGGGTCTTCTGCCGGACGCTCAGCCGTCGCAGGACTGACAAGTGATGAGGCTTGAGCCAACTCGCTGGCACCGACGGCCACCGTCATTAGAGCCGACTTCTTGAGGAAATCTCTTCTATTCATAGGTCATTTGTTTAGCGTGGTTTTCGGCTGCAAAGATAATGGTTTTTCCGATAGGCAGCTCGCAATTGGTAAATTAACTTTTCAATTCTTGCGCTTTTCTTTTGTCAACTCGTCGAAAAGCGTTACTTTTGCACCACAATTGCAATAACAACTCGATTTGACCTATGAAAATCCTTCTTTTAGGCAGTGGCGGCCGTGAGCACGCACTGGCATGGAAAATAGCACAATCGTCCCTCGTGGATCAACTGTTCATCGCTCCTGGCAACGCCGGCACGAGCGCCGTGGGCAAGAATGTAGCCTTGAAAGCTGACGACTTCGAGGGCATTCGCCGTTTCGTCCTTGACGAGGGTGTTGACATGGTGGTCGTTGGACCTGAGGACCCACTGGTCAAGGGCATATATGATTACTTCCGCAATGACGAACAATTGTCCAGTGTGCCCGTCATTGGTCCCTCGCGAGCAGGTGCTCAGCTCGAAGGGTCGAAGGATTTTGCCAAAGGATTCATGCAGCGTCACGGCATCCCGACCGCAGCTTATCAGACCTTCGACGGCAACACGTTGGAGGAAGGGTTGGCGTTCCTCGAGACCCTGAAGCCGCCTTATGTGTTGAAGGCCGACGGCCTCTGCGCTGGCAAGGGTGTACTGATTCTGCCTACTTTGGACGAAGCCAAGCACGAGTTGTGCGAGATGCTGGGCGGAATGTTTGGTCAAGCCTCGGCACGCGTCGTCATTGAGGAGTTCCTCAGCGGTATTGAGTGCTCGGTCTTCGTGCTCACCGATGGCAAGGACTATAAGATTCTGCCCGAGGCGAAGGACTATAAACGTATTGGCGAAGGCGATACAGGTCTGAACACAGGTGGCATGGGGTCGGTCTCGCCCGTTCCGTTTGCCGATGAGGCGTGGATGAAGAAAGTGGAGGACCGGATCATACGTCCTACCGTGCAGGGCCTTGCCGCTGAAGGGCTCGACTACAAAGGTTTCATCTTCTTCGGCCTCATCAACTGCGACGGCGACCCGAAGGTGATAGAGTATAACTGTCGCATGGGCGACCCCGAGACCGAGACCGTCATGCTCCGCACGAAGAGCGACCTCGTCGACTTGCTCTGCGGCGTAGCCGAGGGCAATCTGGGGCACCGCTCACTGGAGATTGACCCGCGTTCGGCTGTCTGCGTGATGTTGGTAAGTGGCGGCTATCCAGGTAAGTATGAGAAAGGTAAAGTCATCACAGGCATCGACCAAGTAGAGGGGAGTGTGGTCTTCCATGCCGGTACGGCTCGTGATGCCGATGGGCACGTCGTCACCGCTGGCGGACGAGTCATAGCTGTTTCTTCCTACGGACGCGACAAAGCCGAAGCCCTGGCCAAGAGTTTTGCCGAAGCCCAGAAGATTCAGTTCGAAGGCAAATATTTCCGTCGCGACATCGGTGCGGACTTATAGAACGGGAACGTTAACGGGAACGAAAACAGGAATATCCTTTGAGACGTAGGTTGCAAAATAAGATAGCCGATAGTTCGGTGACGTTGCCTGCCGCTTGTGTGGTAGCGACGTTGTTGTGGTGGATGCCTCATGGTGGCTACTCAGCCGAATATCTGTTGGGATGGTTGGCTTGTGCGCTGACGGCCTATCTCGTCATGGAGACAGCAGCCGTGAACGCCCTGCTGCGTATTAGGTCGAGGATGATCTCGAGTCTCTTCCTTTTCTTGATGGCTGCTTACGGCTTTATGCATCCTCTGCAGGCAGGGTCGGTGACATTGCTGCTCACAGCCTTCTCTTTCTATTGTCTCTTACGCACCTACGAATTATCGCGGCCAGAGGTCGATACGCTCCACGCCTACCTCTTCCTCTCGCTCGGTAGCTTGTTGTGGCCACCGCTTTTGCTGTTGGTCATCGTGTTCCTATGGGCTCAAGCTGTCTACCTGCGGTCGCTGAGTATGCGCAGTTTGGGCGCTGCACTCATCGGCGTAGTCCTACCTTATGGTTTTTGGGCTACAGGTGCCTTTGCGCTGGGGAATATCACTCCTTTCGTGCAGCATGCTACGGCGATTATCGACCCGTTCCGATTGCCCATTCTCAGCGCTATCCATGGCGAAGCGCTCCTGCCGGATACCTATCTGAGGTGGTTGGGCTATGATGCCCTTGACACTCCCGTGGGCCAGAATTGTTGGGAAGCTACTATCGTTGCTTTTCACCACACTGATTTGCAGGGCTTCGCTCAAAATGTCGCTCAATGGCTCGAGGGGTGTTGGCCGCAGTTCTCAGCACTCGCGCTGACGTTGCTATTCGCATTCACAGGCTTTGTCCATTACGTTCGCCAAAGCTATGACGACAAGATCCGTGTGCGCATGTGCCACTACTCATTCATGGCTCTGCAGGTTGTCATCGTCTTTTGGCTGTTCTGCCAACCGCAGTATTTTGCACATCTCTTCCCG
>CADCOX010000257.1 GCA_902803195.1 uncultured Bacteroidales bacterium | reverse complement strand
TCCCGTCCTCGAGCGTGACGACGGTCTCCTGAACGCCAGCTGCCAGCTGCGTGGTCGTGTGAGTTTTGTAGCTCAGACGGGTGGAGGAATTGCCATCGGCATGCGTGATGTCAAGGGCAGGCTCGAAATAGACATCGGCCGTACGGGTGAGGTAAGCTTCGCGGCCATCCTCCAGCCAGCGCAGGTCGCTCGCATGCAGGAGGCGTTTCCCGAAATAGGACTGGGTGAGACGACCATCATCTTTTGCCTTGAGGATGAGATCGAGGCTGCGCGTCTGCACGCGAATCAGTTCGTCGGCCGCGGCAGAGACGGGGAGGAAGGTTGCTGCACAGCAGCATACCCAATAGAGGAGAGTTCTGATTTTCATATTGGAAGCGTGTTATATCTTATAGGAAGGGTCTCTATCATTTGAAATCAGGCCAATCGTCGGTGCGGAAAGGACCTACGGGAAGTCCCTTGGTGCTTTGGAGATTGCATTCGGGGTTATCCGCCCAAGCGTAGCGGACGGCCACGGGATAGGGTACGTCGGGCGACTCCACAACGACCCGCTGCATGAACCCTTGCCCCTCGGTGTGGGCTTTCGCAACGTGCCATGCGTGGTCGGGACCCGCGATGGTGAAACCCTTGACATCAGCATTTTCGGCCAGCGCTTCGCTGCCCTGCGTGGGACGAAAGGTAAGGATGCATTTACCCTCGCTGATGCGCATGCCGAAGAACTCCGGGGCTGCACAGGCATCGTCGCGGCCATAGGTGCGATTCAGCGCCAACAACGCTAAGCGATGTCCCACCTCCTGCTTATTCTTCGGGTGGATGTCGTTGGCCTCGCCGATGTCGATGTTCACAGCCATGCCTACTCCATCCAACAGCAGCGCCTTGCGCTGAGCCTCGCGGATGGCAGCCCATTCCGACTGCGGCTGCAAGTCGTGGCGCTGCAGGTAGTTGGCTATCTGCACGAAATAGAAGGGAAGTGCCTTGGAATCCTGCTGCTGACGGAAGCGGCGACGGTCGTTCTGCGATGGGGCAGGCTTCGGGAAGGCTGCCACGTTGGCGTTGCGGTTGAAGCGTGCCTGCCAGTCGTGGATCAACGTCTGGAAAAGGCTCTCGTACTGAACGGCACGTCCCACGTTGGCGCAGCCCTGATACCAGAGGAAGCCGCGAATGGGCATGGACAGGAAGGGAGACACCATGGCATTGAAGAGGTTGGAGGGGTACCACGAATCGTTGGGTGCCTTAGGCGACGGCCCTATCGTGCTGCCATCCAAGCCAATGGCAAAACGCCATTCCCCTGCTAGTGGCAAGGTCATCTGCCCTTGGCCGAGGCTCATGTCTTTGTCTGCGCCACGGAAACCGCCTTCGCCACCCGTGTCGAGCACGCGCACGGCGATGACGTTGCGACCGCCTTTCACCAACCTGCCAGGCACGGTATAAGAGCGCGGGGTCGTCCAGCCGGCACCCTGGGCAATCTTCTCTCCATTGAAATAAGTGACGTCCTCATCGTCAATCTGTCCGAGCTGGAGCGTAAGGTCTTTTCCGGCCCATTCGGCAGGCACGTCCACGCTCTTGCGGAACCATACCACACCGTCGAAGCCAGGCAGTGCCGTTGTCTCCCACTCGCCCGGCAGGTTGATGGTCTTCCATTGGCCGTCGTTCGTGTCGACAGCCGTCCAACGTGGGTTGTTGATGTCTCCATTGGCAAGGCCTTGGTCGGCAGCAAAGAACTGGCGATTCCAAGCTTCACGCTCAGTCTCGTAGAGCGCATTGATCTTCGCATCGTCAAAGCCAGTCTCTTCAATGCGTGCCAATTGCTGTTCGAAGCCCTGTACATGCTTCAACGCTTCGTGGCTTATCCACGTCTCGGCAGGCGTACCGCCCCAACTGCTGTTGACCACGCCCACGGCAACGCCCAATCGCTGTGACACCTCGCGGGCAAAGAAATAGGCTGCAGCGGAGAACTCCTCGACCATCTGGGGCGAACAAACCGCCCACCCTTGCGTATGTCCCAGGGGTACGCGGGTCTGCGGTTGATGGGCAACGACATGTTCCACTTGGAACAGGCGCACCAGCGGGTGGTTGGCTGCTGCCACTTCTTGCTCGAAGTCCTTCACACGTCCCCACCCTTTCACGGGCATCTCCATGTTCGACTGACCGCTACAAAACCAGACCTCGCCCGTCATGACGTTCTCGAGGACGGTCTTCCGTCCATCGTTGAACGTCAGCTCGTATGGCCCTCCGGCTTTGGGAATCACGAGGTCGAAGTCGAAGGCACCCGTCTGCCGATTGGCCTGCACCTCGTGGGTCTGTCCGTCCCATGAGGCGGTAATCTTGACGACGGCCCCTTTCTTGGCCACAGCTGAGAGGTGGACAGTAGTCTGCTGCTGCAGGACCATGTTGCTGGTCATCCAACCCGGCAGGCGCACCTCTGCTCCAGCTGAGGCAGCAAAGCTCAATGCTAAAAGAATAAGCGCTTTTTTCATATCTTCTATCTATTTATGGAATAAACGTATAGTCGATGCTCTGAAGGTCCCGATCGGCCGAGCTGGTGCCATAGAGCAACTGGTAGCGGCCGGGCTGGGGGCACATGGAGCCGGAGGTTTCATCAAACCATTCAAAGGTCTTCTCCATCAGTTCAAGGGTTGCCGTCCGACGCTGGCCAGGGCGCAGCGTCAGCCGCGTGAAGCCTCGCAATACCTTTAGCGGGGCTATGGGGTCGTCGAGCTTGCGAACGTAGAGCTGTATCGTCTCTGTGCCCTCGCGCCGACCCGTGTTCTTGACGGGTATGAGCAGGCGCCGTCCGTCCAGTTTAGCTCGGCCAATGCTGAAGCGGGTATAGCTGAGGCCGTAGCCGAAGGGGTAGATGGCATGGCCCTGAAAATACTGATAAGTACGTCCTTTGCTGAGGTCGTAGTCGCCGAATGGGGGCAACTCGTCAAGAGTACTGTAGAAGGTAAGCGGCAATCGGCCAGAAGGATTGTAGTCGCCAAAGAGAACGTCGGCCACTGCACGGCCGCCTTGTTCTCCAGGGTACCAAGCATTGACGATGGCCGGTAGGGTTTTATCCTCCCAATTCAAGGCCAACTGACTACCAGCCACAAGGACGAGTACAATATTGGGGTTCAGTTTTTGTATTTCTTGCAAGAACTCCTGTTGGTCAGCAGGCAAGTCTATGCGTTCACGATCCTGCCCTTCGCGTTCAATCGTCTTGTTGGTTCCCATGACGGCGACAACGATGTCGCACTCACGGACTGCACGCCCCGCTTCGCCATACAACTCAAGCCGCGTGGCTTTCTGGGTTTCCGGCACACGCCATTGGAGGCGTGCCATGCTGAAATCGCGATCGTAGAAATAGTCTGCCTGAAGGTCGTACTCCTTTCCTGCCTCCAGTTCGACTTCTCCGATGCCATTCTCTACAGGATGATTCCACCATTGGTCAATCACCTTCTGCCCATTGATGAACAGGCGCTCGCCACCACCCGCTGCAGTGAAGCAGAACTGGTACTTCCCACTGACGGCAGGACGTAACTTACCCTGCCAACGGACGGAGAAACTGCCTCGAGGGATGAAAGGGTCGGGCGGTTGGTTGGAAGGCTCGTAGTTCACCCATGGCTCTTGACGGGTCTTGGCGTCGCCCTCCAGTTGCATATTGCCGTAGTAATGGGCCGTCAACCCATCGGGAAAATATTCAGCAGAAATAAGTTCCAACCCATCGGCAGCTGACTTCCATGGAGCGTGGACCACTTTCACCCCATCACCCACCTTGTCGCGGATGCCTTGGAGAATGGAGACAGGTGTCCCGACGGGTACACCGCTGTAGTCGCCAAACTCACACCGGTCGGCATTGATGCCCACGACGGCAATGGAGCGTATCTTCTTCGTATTGAGAGGTAATAGCCCAGAGTTCTTCAGTAGGACGATGCTCTGGCGTGATGTTTCGAGAGCCAAGTCAACATGTTCTTTGCAACCGACAACTGATGGCGATATCTTAGAGTAAGGACAGTGGGCAGGATCATCGAACAGCCCGAGGCGCATGCGCGCATCGATCAGGCGATAGACGGCCGTGTCGATGTCGGCATCGGAAATCATCGTCTGGCGATAGGCCTTCTGCAAGGGTGCACCCATCACGTCGTCACCACATTCGATGTCAAGACCAGCTTTGAGTGCTAACATGGCAGCAGCCTCCTTGGTCTTCACATAGTGGTGAGCTTGGACCAGCAGCCCAGGGGCTCCACAGTCGCTCACGACGTAACCGCGGAAGCCCCATTCGTGGCGCAACACCTTGGTCAGTAACCAAGGATTGGCCGTCGAGGGCACACCATTGATGGCATTGTACGACGACATGATGGCTGCAGCCTTTCCCTCACGTACACACGCTTCGAAGGGAGCCAAGTAATACTCGCGCAACTGGCGTTCCGACACCTGAGCATCGCACTCAAAACGATTGTGTTCTTCGTTGTTCACCGCGAAATGCTTGGGCGTGGAGACGACTTTCAAGTAACGTGGATCATCGCCTTGCAAGCCAAGTACGAAAGCTGCCCCGATGCGCCCCGTCAAGAAAGGATCCTCGCCATAGGTCTCGGGAGTGCGCCCCCATCGAGGGTCACGCGCCATGTTGACCGTTGGGCTCCAGAAGGTGAGGAGATCGCTGAACTGGCTGTTCTGCAAGCGTCCTTGGCCCAATTCGTTCCATCGACCACGAGCCTCATCGCTGATGGCTGTTGCCACACGTTGGATGAGTTCGGGATTCCATGTAGCACTGAGGGCAATGGCTTGGGGGAAGACGGTGAAACGTCCAGGACGTACGATACCATGCAAGGCCTCGTTGCCATGGAAGTACTTAGGGATGCCCAAACGAGGAACACCGTGGGACGTAGCCTGCATCAGATCGGACTTCTCCTCAAGCGTCAGTCGCCCAAGGAGGTCCATGACACGCTCGTGGCGGGGTAGCGCCTCATCTTGGAAAGGATAAGGCTGCGCCAACGCCATAATAGGCATGAGGGCATACAAGAATAGGAGATATCGTTTCATACCTATTTATGCATATAGGTCATTGTCTGGAGTGCTGCATCTGCAGAACTGGTTCCGTAGAGTAGTTGGTAGCGACCAGGCAGGGAGCGCATGGTGTTCGTCGCAGAATCAAATCGCTCGAAGACCTCGTCGGTCAAAGGCAGGGCGACTGTCTGACGTTCGCCTGGCTGTAGCGTGACGCGGGCAAAACCCTTCAACGAGCGGATAGGCCCATCAGGATCGTCGAGAGAACGAACGTAAAGCTGCACCACTTCAGTGCCCGCTCGTTGACCCGTGTTCTTGACTGGCACGAACAACTGGCGGTTTTTCACCGTGGCCTTGCCAATAGCAAACGTAGTATAGGAGAGTCCGTAGCCGAAGGGGAAGAGCGGCTGGCCGCGGAAATAGCGATAAGTACGATTCGCCATGCGATAGTCCTCGAAATCGGGGAGGTCTCTGACACTGCGATAGAAGGTAACGGGCAGCTTACCTGAAGGATTGATATCGCCAAAGAGCGCCTCGGCAACGGCCGTGCCGCCCTGCTCGCCAGCGTACCAGGCCTGCAGAATGGCATCGCACGTTTGGAGTTCGGGCTCCATGGCTATGGCACTGCCAGAACAGTTGACGAAGATGACGCGCTTGCCCATGCGATGTAGGGCTGCCAACATATTACGCTGATGCTGGGGAAGCTGAATGTCCTCGCGGTCGCCACCACGGAAACCGGGCTCGTTGACGCTCATCTCCTCGCCTTCGAGGCGCGAGCTGATACCGCCCACGAAGATGACGGTGGAAGCATCAGCTGGTACTTGTCCGAGGATTTCTTCATTTGAAAGTTCACGGTAGCGATTGACATCGAATTGTAGCTCAGCACCACCCCCAGCCTGGAAGTAATCTATCTGCAAATGATAGTCGCGACCTTGTTCAAGGTTTACCATACAGTCGCGGTAAAGCGTTCCCTGGTCGCGCCATTCATTGATAAGCGTGTCGCCGTCGATGATTAGGCGGAAACCGTCATCGCCCGCAATGCGGAACTGCAAGGTCTCAGTCTCAGGGGCATGGAAGGTGCCGTGCAGCTGAACGGAGAAATTCTCTCGGGCTACCCCAGGAGCAATGAAGCCAGCCTCATTGAGGTTGAAGTTGATGGGGCTCTTGAAGTAGCGGTGAGCCACAGGCGTTCCTTTCATGTCGGTATTGTCCCAAATAGTAGCCTGAAGCCCTTCTGCACCAAAACCGAAAAAGCGGCTTTCGGTACGGATGTTCTTGCTGGCATAGCCACAGCCGTCGATGAAAAGGACATTCTCGGCGCCTACGCGATTGCGGATGCCTTCGAGAATAGTAATAGTATGGGCAGGACGGCCGGAATAGTTACCCCAAAGCATGGTACTGTCGTTGGCGTTGGGACCCATAACCACCAGTTTACTATTGACGAATTGTAGGGGAAGTATCTTGTTGGGATTGTGAAGAAGCGTCATCGTCTCGCGTGCCATCTGCAGGGAAAGCTCGCGGTGGGCAGGGATATTGACGTCGGCAAGGGTGAGGCCGCTCCATTGGGCGACGCTGTCGGGGTCGAAATCGCCAAGGGAGATGCGCGCCACGAGCACTCGGCGCAGACTCTCGTCGATACGCTCTTCGCTAACAAGTCCTTGGCGGACTGCCTCGGGCAGCGAAGGATAACTGCCGCCGCAGTTGAGGTCGGTGCCGCCGCTGATGGCACGGGCGGAAGCGTGTTCTACATCGGGCTCCACGGCGTGATGACCTTCCACCCAGATATCATTGACGGCATCGCAATCGCTGACTACGATGCCTGTGAATCCCCATTCATCGCGCAGGATCTGACGCAGAAGGCGCTGATCGCTGCAACAAGGTTCGCCGTCGATGCTGTTGTAGGCGCACATGACCTCGCGTACATTTGCTTTCTGAACGAGGTCCTTGAAGGCAGGCATATAAGTCTCCCAGAAATCGCGCAACGGCAGCTGGTCGATGCTGATGCGGTGGCGGCTCCATTCGGGGCCGCTGTGAACGGCGAAGTGCTTGGCACAGGCAAGGGCCTTGTAGTAGCGAGAGGTGGTTGGCCGAGATGTCGGAGCAGACGGGGCAAAAGGCTGGCCTTGCAGGCCGTTCACCACAGCCTGCCCTAAGCGTGACGTAAGATAGGGATCCTCGCCGTATGTCTCTTGGCCACGGCCCCAACGTGGGTCGCGAAAAATGTTGATGTTAGGTGTCCAAACACTTACACTCTGAAAGGTATCAAAAGTCCCCCGGCGGGCAGCTTCATTATACTTGGCACGCTGCTCAGTGCTGACGACGTCGAAAACGCGATAAAGCAGAGCATCGTCCCAAGCTGCGGCCATGCCGATGGGCTCGGGGAAGACAGTCGCGAAACCTGCGAATCCCACTCCGTGCAGCGCCTCCCCCCACCACTGGAACTGGTGTAATCCGAGACGGTCGACGGCAGGCGAGTAGTGCATGAGCAGCTTGGCCTTCTCCTCAACGGTAAGGCGCGAACAGAGGTCGGCAGCGCGCTCTTCGGGCGAGAGGCGTGCATCGAGATAGGGCAGAGGCTGAGCCGTGGAGATAGTTGCTGTAAAACAGCAACATACAAAACAAAGGGAAGAGAGAATCGAGGATTTCATTGGAATAAATGGGGGGTTCTTCGTTGGATGATGACGTGAGGAGAGGATTATTGCGGATAGGTATCGGCGAGTGAGGTAATCTCGAGTTCCTGCTTGAACTGCTCAAGCGACTTGTCGGTGCTGACGTGGACGGTGCGTGACTGGCCAGGCAAGAGGTCGAAGTAGTTGTCGGAGAAGAAATAGTCAATGCCGCGGAGCTTGAGGAAGACGGCACGCGCAAAGCGGTCGGACTTGACGGTGACGGAAAAGCCATCGGCTACACTACTGATGGACGTCGTGATGCGGGGCTTGCTGTAGGCCATGTCCTTCTGCCGCTCAGGGTAAGCGATATGATCATAATGACGCCCACCCGTCGCGAAGGTAATGTAGAAGATGACATTCGTGGAAGGCTCACCGCCGAGGAGGTCGACGACAGGGATGGCTGAAACAGCGATGGCGCTGTTCTTGGGAATGGTCACTCTCTGCGAATGCTGGCGAACGATGCGTCCATCAAGGGTGATGGCCTGCAACTGTAGGGTGCCCGA
This sequence comes from uncultured Bacteroidales bacterium, assembly GCA_902803195.1. Classification (GTDB taxonomy): domain Bacteria; phylum Bacteroidota; class Bacteroidia; order Bacteroidales; family Bacteroidaceae; genus Physcousia. Next base: position 6,067 of record CADCOX010000257.1, on the reverse strand, counting down.
TGCGGCTGTGCGACGATCGTTGACCAGCTTCACGTCAAGGACTTTGTCGGCGAGGGCGATGTCGGAAGAGCGCTTCACGCCCGTGTCTTCCTGGCCAGGAAGGGCGGCCACCTGGGCGGCGGGGGTTCCGGATAGGAGATCCGACGCTGATGCATCGGGAGCGGTGGCGGCTTTCACACGAGGCGAGACGAGGATGTCGTCATAGGCGTAGCGTGTAACGTAATGAAGGGCTTTCCAGCGGCCATAATAGTCGCGCGACGACCAAGAGGCAACGGGCCAGCAGTCGTTCAACTGCCATACGATGCTGCCCATGCAGTAGGGACGGTCGCGTCGGAAGGCCTCCATGCCCATCCTGACGGCATCGGCCTGCAGCACTTGCCCTACGTAGAGGAAGTCCTTGAAGGCCTGCTCACGTGCCTCGGGTGAATGGTCCTTAGGTGTTGGCACACGGTAGTCGCGGCTCATGTACTCCTCGATGCGATGGTTGGCGTAGGTGCCGGCGTTCTGGTGAGCCATCATGACCTCGGAGTAGATGTCGTGGTCGCGCAAGTCGGGGTTGTAGAGGAGCACACTCTCGTACTCGGGGAAGGACTGGAATCCATATTCGCTCTCAAAACGCACGTGATGGTCGAAGTAGGCTTCAACGGGATCACCGCCATGCCAGACACCCCAGTAGTGGTCGTCGCCATTGACGCCATCGGAAGGCGTGTCCTCAAAAGCCCAGGGGCATGAGGGACGATAGGCAGTGCCACCGGCATAGTCGCGGACGACTTCGGGCAGAAGCTCATAAAAGATCTGATGCTGCATCTTCCATACGCGTTCTCCCTGACCGAGTTCATCGAAGTAGCGTTTCTTGCCACCCCATCCGAACCACACGTCCTGCTGCTCGTTGTTGCCCGTAAAGACGGCGATGCAGGCGTGGTTGCGAAGGCGCCGTACGTTGTCGATGGCTTCGTGAAGGATGTTGGCGAGGAAGGCAGAATCGACCTCGTAGGTCTGGCAGGCGAACATGAAGTCCTGCCAAACGAGGATGCCCAACTCATCGCAAGTGCGGTAGAAGGCGTCGTCCTCGTAGACACCTCCTCCCCAAACGCGGATGATGTTCATGTTCACGGCCGCAGCATCGCGCACGACTTGACGATAGATGCTGTCGGTAACGCGGGTGAGGAAGTTGTCGTTGGGAATCATATTGGAGCCTTTGGCGAAGAGGGGTTCTCCGTTGAGCTCGAAATAGAGGTTGTGGCCATATTGGTCGGGGTCATTGTGGAGGCGGAGGGAGCGGATGCCGAGGGGTGTCGTGATGGCATCACGACTTGAAGGACCTGACGACGGAGAAGATAAGGAGCAGGACATCTGCGTCAGGTAGGGGTCGCCAAGGCCGTTGGTCCACCAGAGGCGTGGGCGTCGGAGGGAATAGTCGAGCGTGATGGTGTTGAGGCCCGCGTGGAGGGCGGTGGTGGTTGCGGCAGCAGGACGGCCATCTGCGGTGATGGCGATGGCCGCAGCGGGCACGTCGTTGTCCGATTCCACTTCCACGACAGTGCGCAGTTGTGCACGGGCGGCGGTGACGTCTTTCTGGACGTACCAGACGTCGGCGATACGCATACCGCTCCAGGTCTCGAGGCAAACGGGACGCCAGATGCCGAAAGTGACGAGGCGAGGTCCCCAGTCCCAGCCGTACTCGAATCCCGCAGTACGGGCGAATGGCGAGAGGGTCTTGTCAAAGACGCCACCCATTTGGGAGTGGTCGGGACCCGTGTTGTGGTGGTAAGGTAAGGCATCGAAGAGAGGGATGTTGCGCTTGATGGGCGAGTGGAAATAGACTTCCAACAGGTTGTCGCCCTCTTGCAGAATACCTTTCACATTGCAGCGCCAAGTGCGATGCATATTGTCGGCCTCGATGAGTCGCTGATGGTTGAGGTAGACGTCGGCATAGGTGTCCAGTCCTTCGAAGATGATGGTTTGATTCGTGGCTGCGAGTTCGTCGGCTGTCGGCGTGAAATGCGTCTCATACATCCAGTCCTCCTTATCGACCCACTGCACGCTGCGCTCATTCAGGCGGAAGAACGGGTCTTCGATGATGCGTTCGCGCATAAGGTCGAGATGGGTGTTTCCTGGTACCTGAGCTGGATGCCAAATCTCAGAGTTGCCTTGTCGGAAGCGCCAGCCGTCGTGCAGCGGGCGACGCGAAGGGGCAGCGCTGACGGCCCAGCCATAGCTGAGCGCAAGGAGTAGCACAAGGGCAAAACGATTGGTCAAATCATTCATATTTATAGGGTAATGTCTATAGACAAAACAGGATTCACGCTACAAAAGTAGGCAAATCCTGTCATCGGAGAAAAAAACTTTGCACCAATTTCTGCAACAAATGGCGCAGAAGCGATGAAACGGACTATTATTGACGCAAATCCTTCGTTTTCGAGCGCTGCTCTTGTATCTGTTTCTCGAAATCCTTGGGCGTCATCCCGAACTGACGGCAGAAGAGTTTGGAGAAATAACTATGATTGCTGAAGCCCACTTTGAGGCTGATCTCGCCCATGCGGTAGCGCCCATCCTGAATGAGGTCGGCAGCCTTCTTCAGGCGGATGAGCCGAATGAAATCAAGAGGTGGCATGTCGAACAACGTCTTGATCTTGCGCAACAGGCTGCTGCGACTCATGAAAAGGGCTGAAGCCATCGCCTCAACGTTGAAGTTCTCGTCGGAGAGGTGACGGTTGATGACCTCGAGTGCGCGCTCCATGAACTCCTCGTCCTCGCGGCTCATCTGCATCCCGTTCATGGGGAAGAACGGCCGCTTGGCGAAGGCCTCACGCTCTTTCTGTCGGTTGGAGAGCAGCGAGACGATCTGCATGCGCAGGAAATCCCAGGCAAAGGGTTTCTCGATGTAGGCCTCGGCTCCCACCTGGAGGCCCGCTATCTTGCTCTCGGTATCGTTCTTGGCGGTGAGGAAGATGACGGGGATATGGCTGAGTTCGATGTCCTGCTTGATGGCGCGGCAGAGTTCCACGCCGTCCATGACGGGCATCATGATGTCGGTGACGACGAGGTCGACGTGCGTAGCGCGAATCTTCTCCAGAGCCTCCTGTCCGTTGGCTGCCGTCTCGACGATGAAATCCTCGCGGAGGCGTTCGCCGACGAACTCGCGTATGCCGTCCTCGTCCTCGACGAGCAGGATATTGGCGCCGCGGACGTGGTCGTGCGTCAGCAATCCGGCATCGGGCAGAGTGGCCGTCTCGGGGAGTGTCTGCTGCGCTGGCGCATCGGGGGCGTCGTCGGTGATGGCGGCTTCGCCGAGGGGCAAGAGCAATACGAAGCAGTTTCCTTCGGCCTCGCCGTCGGTAGCGGCTGCCACGGGTTCCACCATGAGCGCTCCATTATGCATCTTGGCCAACGAGCGGCACAGTGCCAGCCCGATGCCCACGCCGCCGGGAGTCTCGTCGCTGTCGGGCTTTCGGTTGCGCAGTTGCACGAAGGGGTCGAAGATGGCTTCACGCCGCTCGGCTGGAATCACGGCCCCGTCGGAGAAGACGGCGAGGCGCAGGCCCGTTCGGTCGGAGGTCAGCGTCACCTCACAGCGCGACAGGCCGTATTTGAGTGCATTGTTGAGCAGATTGCTGACAATCTTGGTGACGGCTTCGCGGTCAATCTGCGCCAACACGGCGGGCTCGATATGCTTCTGGACGAGTTGTTTGCCACGCAGGGCGTAGGTAGGCTCGAAGCGCTCCATCGTGTCGCGCAACAGTTCGCTCACGTTGACGGTCTCCAGTTGGGGATGCAACTCACCCGAATCCACTTTCTGGAAGTCCAAGAGCTGCGAGGCGAGGTTCAGCAGACGGTTGGTGTTCTGCCGAATGACGCTCAGGTTGCGGGCTACGCGTTGGTCGTCGATGCCCGTCTTCTCGATGACTTCTAACGGTCCACCGATGAGGGTGAGCGGTGTGCGTATCTCATGCGCGATCTCGGTAAAATATTGTATACGCTTCTCGCTCAGTTCCTTTTCTTTTTCTATAGCGAAGATGCGCTGCCGCTCTTGGAACTGACGTTCCTTGCGCTGTCGATACCACGCAGTCCATAGGCTGACGAGAGAGGCGATTGCGAGCATATAGAGCAAGAGCGACCACCATTGTCGCCACCACGGAGGCCTGACGACGATGGTCAGTGTGCGCTCCCTGTTGGGCGTGTCGTCGCTGTTGAGCCCCGTTGAACGTAGATGGAGCGTATAAGTCCCGGCTCCCAGATTGGCAAGTGTCAAGCCGCCGTCGGGCACAGGATGCCAGTCGCCATCGAGTGGTTCTATGCGATATTCGTAGGCTGTCTCCAACCGGTCGCCGTAAGAGAGCAGCGCGAGGTCGAGGCTGATGTTGGAGTGCTTGAACGGCAGCGTGATGCGGTCGGTCTCCATGATGCTGCGCTTGAGAGGCGACCGAGGGGTCTGCGGCGTCACCTCCTGTCCGTCGATGCTGAGGCGAGTGATGAACAGTTCGGCGGCCGTCGTACGCTGAGCTCTGCCGTCGGAGGGCAAGAGGTCGGGGTGGCAGCGCACCAGTCCATTGATGGTCCCGAAGAAGAACGTATTGTCGTTCAGGGCCAGCGCTGCTTTGTAGTTGAACTGGTTGCTGGGCAGTCCCTGAGCGGTGGTGAAGAGGTGAAGGCGTCCCGTGGCTGGGTCCAATTGCACGAGACCGCGGTTGGTGCCGAACCAAAGGCGGTGGTGGCTGTCCTCAAGAATGTTGTAGGCGACGTTGTCGGGCAGGCCCTGCTCGGTGTTGAAGCGTTCGAAGTCGTCGGTCTCGGGACGATAGCGGCAGATGCCCCCGCGGTCGGTGCTGAGCCAGATGCGTCCCTGGCTGTCCTCGAAGACGGCACTGACGCTGGCCGAGGAGAGGCTGTTCGGATTGTTGGCCTCGGGCAGATAGCGCTTCACGCGCGCGCTCTTATTATTCAAGTGGGCCAGTCCGCCTCCCATGAGCGCCATCCATGCATCCCCCCTTCGGTCGTGGAGCAACTGGTAGGCCCACAGGTTCTCTACGCCCTTCACGGTCGAGAGCGCTTCGCCTTGACTGAGCCGGCCGCGCCACACCCCTTGGTCGGTGGCCAGCCAGAACAAGCCCTGATGGTCGACGCTGATGTCGTAGACGCTGGAGCCCTCGGGCAGTCCCAGTTGGCTGTTCTGGAGCAAGCGAGTCTGCCCCGTGCGTGTGTCTACCACCTTCACGCCCACCTTGTTGATGCCGGCGTAGAGGCGCCCTTGGTAGTAAGTGAGGCAGATGGTGTAGTTGTCGTCCTTGCTGTCGGTGCGTCCGACGTCGGGCGTGATGCGTCCCGTAGCGAGGTCGATGTGGTTGATGCCTCTGTCCTCGGTGCAGAGCCATAGGTTGCGGTCGCCGTCGGTGGCGAGTTGTCTGATGCGGTCGCTCGAGAGCGTATGGCCCTCGCGGTCGGACTGGACGACGGTGAACATCTGCTCGCGTGCGGGCAGGTAGGCCGCGCCTCCGAACATCGTGCCGAGCCAGTAGCCCCCTTCGCGGTCGCGGAAGATGGTGTAGATGATGTCGTCCGAGAGGCTCAGGCGATTGTTGCGGTCGTGGCTGTAGTGAACGATGTCGCCCGTGGAGGTGTGAATGCGGTAGAGGCCGTCGTAGGTGCCCACGAGGAGCGTCTCGCCGTAGGCCTTGGCTCCTCGCACGATGGTTTTCGAGAAGTCCTGCCACGGGTTCTCGGTGAGCTCGCCCTTGATGGGGGAATAGAGCATCAGATGCCCGTCCTGCACGGCCATGGCCAGGGAGCCGTCGGGCAGCGCGGTCAGCGTGTTGGTCTGTATGCCTAAGAGCGAGCGCCCCGTGGCGTCCTCGCTCAACTGCTCGAAGCGGTCGTTCTGGGGCACGTAGCGCCAGAGTCCTATGTTCCATCCGCTGGCCCACACCTCGCCGTGGGGCGTGATGGCGAGGCAGCTGAAGTGGCTGGTGTTCGTCCGCCCGGGGTTGGCGTAGTGGTGGAGCGGAGCCTTGGCGACGCCGTCGGCACCGCGTGCCGTACCGCATGCCATGCGGAAGATGCCCTCGTCGGG